>NZ_CAXUNQ010000041.1:0-45327 GCF_964252615.1 uncultured Bradyrhizobium sp. | reverse complement strand
TACAGCGGCGCTGCCACGGCATCGGGCGACAGCGGCGCTGCCACGGCATCGGGCGTCAGCGGCGCTGCCACGGCATCGGGCTACAGCGGCGCTGCCACGGCATCGGGCGACAGAGGCGCTGCCACGGCATCGGGCGTCGATAGCGTCGCCCTCGCCAGCGGGAAGGATGGAAAAGCTCTTTCGCCGCTCGAAGGCAACGTGCTGTGTCTGGTTCATCGCGATGACAACTGGAAAATCACAAAAGCTTGGGCTGGCATCGTCGGTGAGAACGGCATCAAGGCAGGCATTTGGTACTCGTTGGGCGCCGACGGCGTTCCGTATGAAGTGGAGGCCGATTAGTGCCCCGCTTCCAACTTATCTTCGACTATCCCAGAACGCTCGGCGAAACCGTCATCGGTGCGCACATTCTCTCACGCGCCTCATTTGAAGATGCAATAGAGTACGTCGCCGCACAAGGCGGACGCGCATCGCCCCATATTCGGACATGCAACGGCAAAGATGCCGCCCGAATGTTTACGTTTGTGCCGATGGCCGGTGCAGCATGACCGCAGCCCTCGGACACGCGCCAGTCGACGGCATCTCGCCGGAGTTGGTCGAATTGCTGCGCGTTGGCGCTACGCGTCGTCACGGACTGGTCTGCCTGCCCGGCCAAATCCAGAAGAAATGGAAATATCTCCGCGAAGGCGAACGTCTAGGATTGATCCGCTTCGCCGGTCTTACCAACCCCCACATCACGGAAGAGGGCCGTGCTGCGATCGGTGCGCCATCGGAAGCCGAGGCTTCGCGCATTGAGCGACTCCGCGTCTGCGCGGAATTCACGAAGCGCAAGGCGCTGCAGCCGGTCAAGCGCGAAGACCCGCGCACCGATTTTGACTACCGCTCCTACAAGTCCGCTGGATACGTTTGCACGTTGGTATTCCGCCAGCGCGACAGCCGCGATGTGAAACCAACGGTTCGCGTCGGCAGAACACCAATGAGCGAGCCGCAGTTCCTAGGGCCGCGCAATTCAATAATCCAGCCCGAGAGCGACGATCGGTTTGTATTGACGCTTGTTCCGGACTGGATGACACGACCGATCCGAAAGGGCGACGATTACGCTCCGGCGATCTTCTCGACGTACCCGCTGCCGCTGGATGAAACCGATCCATCGTTTACGGCGGAGGAGCGCGCCCGATGGGACCGGCTCTGCGGCGTCTGCTTCAGCATCAATTCGCGCATTCGGAATGCTCGACGTCGATCTTCCGACTATCGGAACGCAAGGATTTTCGCATGAAAAACATCGCCCCTCTCGTTCGTCTTCCGGAAAAATCCCAGGCCTTAGCCGAAGAATTCGGCTTGGAAATATATGGCGCAAGATTGGACCCGTCAGATCCCGAGAACTGCTTCAATTTCCTGCGCGATCTGTTCCCCGAACGCTGGCGCGAGGTTATGGCGAATATCGACGGCGCAATCTACGCCGCGGGCCAGCACTACATTGCGGCCGAAATGTCGAGGGCAAGCTGATGGATACCCAAGCGATCATCTGTGCGCTCGCCGTCTGGTCTGTTCTGTGCGCCGGGTTCGGATATTGGATTAGGGGCACCGAAAATCAATCTATCGCGGCCGGCGACGATCCCACCGAAGATGGGCGAGTGCCGTTGTGAACCTTCGCGGTCAACAGCGAAGAGAGTTTCCACAGTCTGTGCGCAAGGCGGCCTTCGCGCGCTGCTGTAAAAACGGCTCTCAGCCCGGCATTCCCCAATGCGAGAACTGCGGCAATATTCTGCGTTCCGGCAATATCGAATATGAGCATCTTGATCCTGACGGGTTAGGTGGCGAACCGACGCTTGAGAATTGCGGCGTGTGGTGTGCCGTCCCGTGCTCCAGCAAGAAAACCCGTGAGCAGGATATTCCGCGGATGGCGAAAGCTGATGCCGTCCTGAAGGCCAGTTTTGGATTGAAGGCGGAAGGCCGCCCGATGCCGGGATCAAGACGGTCTGGGTTTCGTAAACGGATGAATGGACAAGTGGAACGTCGGACATGACACAGAAAACGGGTCAAGCCCCCACGTTTGAAGAACTGGCGTCTCGTGTCGAGAGACTAACGAAGCCGTGCAGAGAGACGGATGCACTGATCGCGTCTGCTGTCGGGACAGTTCGTTTGTTCTGGACCGAGCCTGCTTACACCGCCTCACTCGATGCCGCGATGACGCTGGTGCCGAAAGGATGGTACGGGCGCGTCGATCAAGGGCGTAATTCCGGTGCAACAATGTATCGAGACGGCTTTCCAACATACTTTACTATAGCAAATAGGCCAGCCCTCGCTCTAGTTGCCGGCCGCGCCCTTCTCGCATCCAATGCAAAGGGAGAGTGAGATGGCATCCCAAGTCATCGCCTGTATGTTGGCACGCATTGATCTCGCGCTAGAGCAAGCTCGCGACTGCATCAAAGGCGAGACGCCGGAAGATGTCACGCCTAGCGAAGCCGAGGATGACACGTTCTCGAAAATACGAGAGGCGCTTGAAGATGTTGCGGCGCTTAGCCGCCTTGCCGCCAAGCCGGCAGATGGGGTGCGGGAGGCGCATCTAAATGCGATCGAGTTGCCGGACGTTTTGACGCCTCCGGCAATTGATCAGTTATTTGCAAGGGATGATCTCTATACAGCCCGTGCGGTTTTCGCTCGGCTAAGGAGCTTTGGTTTTTCTCTCGTTCGCGCCGCACCCGTACTGCCACCCGATGGGGCGGGCAAGCAATACACCATCGAGAATGATGTGATGAAACGAGAACGCGTTTATTTACCATGGCTCCGAGCGAGTATAACAATCAGTGCGCATAGCATCGACGATCCATCGAAGGAATGGATTGAGGCTGCAAACAATTGGCAACGACGAGCCGAGGCGGCCGAACGTCAACTAGCCGGAGTAGCGCCCAACGAATTTGCAATGCGCGATTTGGTCGCCGCCCCTCCCGTTAAGGCCGATCGTGAAGCTATTACCATGATCCCACCCACCCCTACCGACGCGACGAGATGGTAACGATCGAACATGATGGTTTCGTCGGCACCATCGTTGGCCGCTATGTCACCCGTGAAGGCAAACGTGGTGTGGTTCTACAGCAGTGTGGCACAAGGGTCGTTCACGTTTATGGAGAAAGATGGCTTTCTCGCCAACCTCCACAATCCAGCAGCGAGCGCGAGGCGTCATGAGCCTACACCTTCATCTCCTCACCAATTCAAAAATTTATTGCGCGATCTATTATTATTTCTTCTGCCCTTATCCGGTTGATGGGCATGTGAAGCCGCGGGATTGCTTCAAAGCCGATCTATGCGGCTGCTCGAACGCGAGACGGTTTCGCACGTCCCATGCAAACGCGGGGGATCGATAATGATCGTCATGCCGAGATTAAGTTCATCGGCCAATTACTACAACGGGGCGCAGATCAGAAAGCCGGAGTGGCGCCCTCCCCGTCAGAAACTAACCAACCGAGGATTGGTAATGACCAAAGTATTCATGATCGCCGGGCTACTGCTGAGTACTTCACTTTCGGTCATCGCTTATGTCGGACGCGAGGCAAGGCCGCCAAAATCTATGATGTTGATTTTGGGATTCTGTGGAGTGATCTGGTCCCTGATCCTATTCAGCTTCGGTGCTGGAATGTGGCTTGAAAGAATTGCGCAATGACCGATCAACCGATGCAGCCCGATCCCAGCCTTCCCGACTCTTATCTTGAAGAAGCCCAACCGAGGGATCAGGCAATGACCATTGTAGATGCGAACGCTTGGAAGCATCGCGCTGAAACAGCAGAAGCGCAATTGGCAATTTGCGAGTCAGCGCAAGTGATCGTGGATGACGAAATGATAAAGCGCGCTCGTAAGGCCGCCCCGAGTTTTTGGAGGGATTACGGCAGTAGCTTTTATCACATGAGGAAGGTGCTTGAAGCGGCGCTATCCGAGAAACCAAAGAAGCCCAGACAGAAACCTTTGCCCCAGGAGAATGCTGATGTCCCGCACACGAGATAGGCTGGCAAGCGAACTGCGGAAGGTTGCCGAGCGGGCCCAACCTCCGAACGCTGCCAAGTATGAGGCTTTTGCAAAGAGCGCCGAAACCGGCGAGTTCGACGATTACGCGGACACCTATGTCTGCCCGATCACGCAACTCTATTCCGAATTGCTGGCGGCCGGCTTCACCAAATTTGCTGCCCGCGTAGCGGGCGGTGAGTTCGACGCGACCAAAGAGGAAAGCGACGAATGGGCTCGCAGTCCATCCGGGCAGGACGCCGCGAAACGACTGCCGTCGGAAATGCGCGAGATTTTCGGCCTGAAACTTAACAACTAAGGAGAACCCCAAATGTCGCCAGAGATCAGCAACCAAGAAGCTATTGAAATGATGAACCGTTGCAAGCAAGAGATTCTCGGAATGCGAGCAACAATCGATCGCCTCAAGCCGAAAGCCGATGCCTACGACAATCTCGTTGTCGTGCTGGGCCTACTGCCCCGCCCGAGCATCTGCATGGGCGAGGATTTAGTTTGGATACTCGACAAGCGCATTCGGGAACTGGCCCCGCCGGTAGCGCAGAAGGTCGAAGGATGAATAACGAGCAACGATACTTCGACGCTCTGAAAAAGATCGCGCGCGAGTATCAGACGGCGGACCAGTTGCGACGCCGGACTGGTCAATACGGCTGCTCATTTGAGGAAGAGATTGAGATGGCCTACGAGAATATTCAGCAAGAGGCGCGTGCGGCGATCAAGGGCCGCCGCCGTCCTGTTGAACCCCCTCCCCGCCCCGATAGGAAACAGCCATGAGCGACGACACCGAGATCGAACGGCTAGAAAAGTCCGCATCGCGCAATGATGTCCAGCGGATCAAGGTTCAGCGCGACAACGCCTTGCTCGACATGGAAAAGCTCATGAACGAGCGCGATGCGCTGGTGAGGGCGCTGGACGATCTGCAATCAGCCGAAACCATCTATCGCATGTGCCACGACCTCGACGGCGACGGGCACATAAACACCGGCCGCGCGTGGAATAAGTTGCGGCAGGCCGGGCAGCGAGCACGCGCCGCCCTATCGCAGGGTAACGCTTCCTGTGGGACAGGACGCGGGAGTCTCTATGAATAAGGATACAGAAAGCTGGGCAAGGGTTGATGCCAAATCCGTCGCAAGCGGCAGTCAAGCGCAAGCTGAGAACGTCCTGAAAATGGCTTTGCAGGACATAGCAAGTCTAGCCAGCGCGTTAAAAATCTCCCAGCAGGAGAGCGTCCGCATTGGACGAAATCGCGACATGTGGAAAGGCCAATGCGAGCGGCAGGCGGTTCAACTTTCTAAACTCGGCAGACGGAAATAGCACATGAGCAAACCGATCTATACTAACCCGCTTTCCCAAGCAGAGGCGCGGTTGCTACTGCGCTCGTATGAGGTCGGACAAGCTCAGCGGGCGTTAGAAGATGCTCTGACGGCATATCGAAAGGAGTTGAACTGCGTCGAGTGGCTGAAAGCAAGGGGTCGCGAAAACGCCGCCCCAACCGTTCCCTCGACAGACCGGACCACTCCCCCGGCAGACGGAAACAGCAGATGAAAGTCACATTGACCGGAATCAAGCAACGCGGCGCCAATTGGAAGGCGCGCGACTGGTGGAGCGCGCAGCAGGTCCGCATCTGGTCTGCCGAGCACCAGGCCTGGTGGCGAGACGAGGGCCACGGCTATACCGTCAAGATGGCAGAGGCATGGATTGTAGATTTCCCCACGGCATATGCTCACACCGAACACTGCGGGCCTGAGAAGCAGATCGTCTACCACGCCGCACGACCGTATGTGCGGCACCACCTCAACCGTCGCTCCGGCCCAGCGAGGGGGTGAGACATGAAACGATGCCCGGTATGCAATCGGCTGCCTAATATCGATCACTGCGAGCCGTGGCCGGCGGGGTACGGTCCGGCGCCATATTACGCCGGCTGTTATGGACAGTCGCCTATCGAGCATTTCGTCGGCGTCAATGCCGACAGCCAGAGCGAAGTAATTGAGGCATGGAACGTGGCGGCTACCCCGCTCACCTCGGCAGACCGTGGTGTGGACAAATGAAAATAATTTCTGCGCGTTCGCGGCGAATGA
Organism: uncultured Bradyrhizobium sp.; assembly: GCF_964252615.1. Lineage (NCBI taxonomy): Bacteria > Pseudomonadati > Pseudomonadota > Alphaproteobacteria > Hyphomicrobiales > Nitrobacteraceae > Bradyrhizobium > uncultured Bradyrhizobium sp. The sequence goes on along the minus strand of NZ_CAXUNQ010000041.1, from coordinate 39,241 downwards.
ACGCTGTCTGCGGAATCGACCTCTTGGCGTGCGTGGTGGATGGAGTAGGATTGCGAACATGAGCCTGCCCGAACTTTACAAGCCGGATGAGATTGCCCAGCAGCTCGGGATTGCCGAGCGGGCTGTGCGCGAACGTGCGCGGGCGCTTGGCACCTGTCTGATTATGGGCAATCGTATGGCCCTCACCAAAGAAGATGTTCTCGCCATCATGGAGTCATTCCGATGCCGCTCAAGATCTACAAGAGGGGCGAAGTCTACCACTACCGCGGGACGGTTGTCGGACAAAGGCTACGCGGGACTACTGGCACTGCGAGCAAAGAAATCGCACAGCAAATCGCAGCCCGCGAAGAATCCCGCGCCTTCAAACGTGATCTGCATGGCCCCGAAGCAGTCCTGACGTTTGCCGACGCCGCGGCATTCTACCGGCAGTCGGGGAAGTCAGAGCGGTTCCTGGCGCGTGTCGAGGACTATTGGAAAGATACGCTTGTGAGGGACATTACCGGCGGGGCGATCCGGCAGGCCGCAATCGAGGTCTATCCCGGCGCCGCCAACGCGTCACGAAACCGGCAGTTCATCGTGCCTACGCAGGCCATCATCAACTATTGCGCCGAATCCGATATGTGCCCGCCGATCCGCGTTAAGCGGTTCAAGGTCGATACAAAGATCAAGACGCCCGCGACCTGGGAGTGGATCGAGAGGTTCGCCGCGAAGAACAAGCCGCACCTAGGCGCGCTCGCCATGTTCATGTTTCTGACCGGAGCGCGCATATCGGAAGCCTTGGCCGTCCGATGGGAGGACATCGAAATGCGCGAGCAGAAGGTCCTGATCCGACAGACGAAGGTGGGCGCCGAGCGCGTGGCCCATATCCCGCCCGTCCTGATGGTAAGGCTGGCGATGCTGTCCCGCGACACGATGCCGTTCCGCTACCGCCACAGGAGCCTGCTGGTGAGGGTTTGGCGCACAGCCTGCGTCCGGGCTGGGGTTGAGGTTCTATCGCCCCACTGCTGTCGGCACGGCTTTGCAACAGCCATGCTCCGGGCGGGATTCGATCCGGTCACGGTCGCCAAGCGCGGCGGCTGGAAAACGCCCAGGCACGTCTTTGAAACCTACGGCCACGCGATCGAGGACATCACCATCACTGACCGAATTACTGGCACGCCGCTGGCACAATTGGCCCCGTCGCTTAAGGAAAGCACTGGAAACAAGGCGTAACTAACGCCAGTCATTTTCTCTGGCGAAGGCCGCAGTCGTTTCAAGAGTCGTTTCGAAGGGGATGGATACGCGGGTCAAGCCCGCGTATGACGAGATGTGTGAATCCAGTAGGGCTTGACCCGGCAATGACGGCCGAGATGTGTACATACGGTGAGGCTTGACCCGGCAATCCATCCTGTTTCGCACGCGGTATGTGCTGCAAGGGCCGTCTTAAAAACAAATCTCGCGTCATGCGCGGGGGCTGGACCCGCACATCCATCTTCTTCGCAACAATCCTTTGAAAGATAAATGGCCGGGGTCAAGCCTGGCCACGACGCTCAGGCATTTGTGCGGTCCCGCGAAGGCGGGGACGACCAAGAAACCGCCACCCCGCGTCTTTATGGGATTCCTATAAGTTCGCCGCTGTCCTGCTCTCGAAAACATATGCGCCGGGTGGCAACTCAGCATCCGACAAGGACGCGAGGGCGCTTCAGCGCGCGTCGCGCAACATGCTGCAGACAGGAGCATCCCATGCTTGACGTCATCATGCTGGCACTCGGCTTCAGCTTCTTCGCGCTGACACTGGCATACGCCTACGCCTGCGAACGCCTGTAGGAGGCCAGCCATGATGTTCGATTATTCGCTCGCCGGCTTCGTCTCCTTGGGCCTGCTGCTTTACCTGACCTACGCGCTGCTGCGGCCCGAGCGGTTCTGACCGCGTGGTCTCGCGCAAATATAAATATAAAGGCACATGACGATGACCCTCATCGGTTGGATTCAAGTTCTGCTCTATTGCGCGCTCGTCGCCGCGCTGGTCAAGCCGCTCGGCTGGTATATGACCCGCATCTTCAACGGCGAGCGCACGTTTTTGTCGCCGCTGCTGCGGCCTGTCGAGGCCGGCCTGTACCGGATCGGCGGCGTCGACGAAAAGCGCGAGCAGCATTGGCTGACCTATACGGTGGCGATGCTGTCGTTCCATGTCGGCGGTTTTCTCCTTCTCTATGCCGTGATGCGGCTGCAAGCGGTGCTGCCGTTCAATCCCGCCGGACAGTCCGCGGTTGCCGAAGATCTGTCGTTCAATACGGCAGTCAGCTTCGTCACCAACACCAACTGGCAGAATTACGGCGGCGAGAGCACGATGTCTTACCTCGTGCAGATGCTCGGCCTGACCCATCAGAATTTTCTCTCCGCGGCGACCGGCATCGCGCTTGCCGTCGCGCTTATCCGCGGCTTCTCGCGGTCGTCGATGCGCACCATCGGCAATTTCTGGGTCGACGTCACGCGCTGTACGCTCTATCTGCTGCTGCCGATCTGCGTGATCTATACGCTGTTCCTGGTCTGGCAGGGCATTCCGCAGACCCTCGGCGCCTACGTCGATGCGGCGACGCTGGAAGGCGCCAGGCAGACCATCGCGGTCGGCCCCGTAGCCTCCCAGGTCGCGATCAAGATGCTCGGCACCAATGGCGGCGGCTTCTTCAACGCCAACGCGGCGCATCCATTCGAAAACCCGACCGCGCTGTCGAATTTCGTTCAGATGCTCTCGGTCTTCGTGCTCGGCGCGGCGCTGACCAACGTGTTCGGCCGCATGGTAGGCAACCAGAAGCAAGGCTGGGCGATCCTGGCCGTGATGGGCGTGCTGTTCATTGCAGGTGTGGCCGTGACCTACTGGGCGGAAGCGGGCGGCACGACCGCGCTCCAGGCGCTGGGACTCAGCGGCGGCAACATGGAAGGCAAGGAAGTCCGTTTCGGCATCGTCGCCTCGTCGCTGTTCGCGGTCGTGACCACCGCCGCCTCCTGCGGCGCGGTCAACGCCATGCATGATTCCTTCACGGCGCTCGGCGGCATGATTCCGCTGATCAACATGCAGCTCGGTGAAATCATCGTCGGCGGCGTCGGCGCCGGCCTCTATGGCATGCTGCTGTTCGTGGTGCTGGCGATTTTCGTAGCCGGCCTGATGGTCGGCCGCACGCCGGAATATGTCGGCAAGAAGATCGAGGCGCGCGAGGTCAAGATGGCGATGCTGGCCATCCTGGTGCTGCCGCTGATGTATCTCGGCTGGACCGCGGTGGCCGTGGTGTTTCCGCCGGCGGCGGCCTCGATGGCGAACGCCGGGCCGCATGGGTTCACCGAGGTGCTCTATGCCTATACCTCCGCGACCGGCAACAACGGCTCCGCCTTCGCGGGCCTTACCGGCAATACCCTCTTCTACAACCTGACCCTGGCGAGCGCGATGTTCGTCGGCCGTTTCTTCATGATCGTGCCGGCGATGGCGATGGCAGGGTCACTGGCCGGCAAGAAGTCGATACCGGCCTCGTCGGGGACCTTTCCGACCACCGGCGGCCTGTTCGTCGGCTTGGTCGTCGGCATGATCCTGATCATCGGCGGCCTTACCTTCTTTCCGGCGCTCGCGCTGGGGCCGATCGTCGAGCATCTCGCCGGCAACGCCAACATCCTGTTCTGATCGAACCCATTCCGGAGCACTATCCATGGAAGTCGTGCAAAAATTGAACAAGTGGATGCCAGTATCGGCGATGCTCGATCCGAAGATCATGATTCCCGCCGTCGGCTCGGCCTTTGCCAAGCTCGATCCGCGGGTGATGATCAAGAGCCCGGTGATGTTCGTGGTCGAAGCCGTCGCTGCGCTGACCACCGCGATCTTCCTGCGCGACCTTGCGACAGGCGGAGAGAATCTCGGCTTTACCTTCCAGATCATCCTGTGGCTGTGGTTCACCGTACTGTTCGCCAACTTCGCGGAAGCCGTCGCCGAGGGCCGCGGCAAGGCGCAGGCCGAGTCGCTCAGGAAGACGCGCACTGAGAGCGAGGCCAAGCTGCTGACCGGCTCCGACAATACCTATCGGCTTGTCTCCGGCACCAGCCTCAAGGTCGGCGACCTCGTGCTGGTCGAGGCCGGCGACAACATTCCCTCCGACGGCGAAGTGATCGAGGGCGTCGCCTCGGTCAACGAAGCCGCGATAACCGGCGAGTCGGCGCCGGTGATTCGCGAATCCGGCGGCGACCGTTCGGCGGTCACCGGCGGCACCCACGTGCTGTCGGACTGGATCCGCGTCAAAATCACCGCGGCGCAGGGATCGACATTCATCGACCGCATGATCAAGCTCGTGGAAGGCGCCGAGCGCCAGAAGACGCCGAATGAAATTGCCCTCAACATTCTGTTGGCGGGTCTCACCATCATCTTCGTGTTCGCAACCGTCACCATTCCCAGCTACACGGCGTACGCCGGCGGCTCGATTTCGGTCGTGGTGCTGGTTGCCCTGTTCGTGACGCTGATACCGACTACCATCGGCGCGCTGTTGTCGGCGATCGGCATCGCCGGCATGGACCGGCTGGTGCGCTTCAACGTGCTGGCGATGTCGGGCCGCGCGGTGGAGGCCGCGGGCGATGTCGACACCCTGCTGCTCGACAAGACCGGAACCATCACGCTGGGCAACCGGCAGGCCACGGCGTTCCGCCCGGTGCATGGCGTGACCGAACAGGAACTGGCGGATGCGGCGCAGCTTGCCTCGTTGGCCGACGAAACGCCCGAGGGGCGCTCTATCGTCGTGCTGGCAAAGGAAAAATACGGCATCCGCGGCCGCGACATGGCGGAGCTTGCCGCGACCTTCATTCCCTTTACGGCGCAAACCCGGATGAGCGGCGTCGACGCCAGCGCATCGTCGGTGCGCAAGGGCGCGGTCGATGCGCTTCTGAATTATGTCGGCGACAGTGGAGGCACCCGCGCGGCGGCGTCGGGGAACACCGTCCGCGCGTTGCAGCCGGCGCTCTATTCCGACACCGCGCGCGAGATCCAGGCGATCTCCGACGAAATCGCAAAAGCCGGCGGCACCCCGCTTGCGGTCGCCAAGGATGGGCGTTTGCTTGGCGTCGTGCAGCTCAAGGACATCGTCAAAGGCGGCATTCGCGAGCGCTTTGCCGAGCTGCGCCGCATGGGCATCCGCACCGTGATGATCACCGGCGACAATCCGATGACGGCGGCCGCGATCGCCGCGGAAGCCGGCGTCGATGATTTTCTGGCGCAGGCGACACCGGAGGACAAGCTGCAGCTCATCCGCGACGAACAGGCCAAGGGCAAGCTGGTGGCGATGTGCGGCGACGGCACCAATGACGCCCCGGCGCTGGCGCAGGCCGACGTCGGAGTGGCCATGAACACCGGCACGCAGGCCGCGCGGGAAGCCGGCAACATGGTGGACCTGGATTCCAACCCGACCAAGCTGATCGAGGTGGTCGAGATCGGCAAGCAACTCCTGATGACCCGCGGCGCGCTGACCACGTTCTCGATCGCCAACGACGTGGCGAAGTATTTCGCGATCATCCCGGCGATCTTCCTCGCCTTCTATCCGCAACTGCAGGCGCTGAACGTCATGAACCTGTCGAGTCCGCGGAGCGCCATCCTGTCGGCGATCATCTTCAACGCAATCGTCATCATCGCATTGATACCGCTGGCGCTCAAAGGCGTCGCCTACCGCGCCATCGGCGCCGGCGCCCTGCTGCGGCGAAACCTGTTGATCTACGGCGGCGGCGGCATCGTCATTCCATTCATCGGCATCAAGGCGATCGACCTCGTGGTCAGCGCCCTGCATCTGGCTTAAATCTTGACGCGAACCGTTACGTTGTGCCCCGGACGCAGCGCAGCGCGCAGCTCTTCGCGGAGCGGTGCGCTGCAGAGCCGGGGCCCCGCTTGCTTACTTAACCGGGGGTCCCGGTTCTGCGAAGCATCACGCCGTGAAAAACGGCGTGCTGCATCGCGCCGGGACACGAAAAGGAGAGCACCATGCTGAAAGAAATCCGCCCCGCCATCATCGTCTTCGTTGCGCTCACGCTGATCACCGGCCTTGCCTACCCGCTGGCGATGACCGCCATTGCCGGCGTGATTTTCCCGAAACAGGCGCAGGGCAGTTTGATGGAGAAGGACGGCAGGGTGCTGGGCTCCGCGCTTATCGGACAGCAGTTCACCAGCGACAGGTATTTCCACGGCCGCCCCTCGGCGACGACGGCGCCTGACCCTGCCGATTCGAGCAAGACAGTGTCCGCACCTTACAACGCCGCCAATTCCGGCGGCTCCAATCTCGGTCCGACCAGCAAGGCGCTGATCGACCGCATCAGGGAGGACGTCGACAGGTTGAAGGCGGAGAATCCGTCAGCACCCGTTCCGATCGATCTGGTGACCACTCCAGCCAGCGGCCTGGACCCGGATATCTCCCCCGAGGCCGCACGCTTCCAGGTGCCGCGCGTCGCCAGGGCTCGCAATCTGCCGGAAGAGACGGTCAGCAGGCTCGTCGATGCACGGGTCGAGAGTCGTCTTGCGGGGGTGCTCGGCGAGCCGAGGGTCAAGGTGCTGGCGTTGAATCTGGCGCTGGATCAAGCAACCAAATAAGGCGCGGCTTCCTGACCTTTCCCCGCTTGCGGGGAGAAGGCTGGCCGAGCTAGGCGCGCCCAAGCGTGAGGACTATATTGCCGTTATGGCAAATCAACGCCGCGATCCCGATCAACGGCCTTTGCCGGACGCGCTGCTCGAGACCGCGCGGCGCGAGCAGCGCGGGACCGGCCGTCTCAAGATTTTCCTCGGCGCCGCTCCCGGCGTCGGCAAGACTTGGGAAATGCTGCAAAGCGCGCACGCGCGCCGCAAGGCCGGCGTCGACGTCGTGGTCGGCGTGGTCGAAACCCACGGCCGCGCCGAAACCGAAGCACTGCTCGAAGGCCTTGAAATCCTGCCGCGCAAGCAGCTCGACTACAAGGATCAGGCGCTCGAGGAAATGGATCTCGACGCGCTGATCGCGCGCCGCCCGCAGCTCGCGCTGGTCGATGAGCTCGCCCACACCAATGCGCCGGGCAGCCGGCATCCCAAACGCCATCTCGACGTCGAGGAACTGCTGACGCACGGCATCGACGTCTACACCGCGGTCAACATTCAGCACATCGAAAGCCTCAACGACGTCGTTGCGCAAATCACCCATGTGCGGGTGCGCGAGACCGTACCGGATTCAGTGTTCGACCGCGCCGACGGCATCGAATTGATCGACCTTACGCCGGACGATCTGATCCAGCGGCTTAAAGAGGGCAAGGTCTATGTCCCGAAACAGGCGGAGCGCGCGCTGGATCATTATTTCTCGCCGGGCAATCTCACCGCGTTGCGCGAGCTTGCCTTGCGCCGTACCGCCGAGCGGGTCGACGCGCAACTGCTCACCCACATGCAGGCCAATGCGATTGCCGGTCCGTGGGCGGCCGGCGAACGCATCCTGGTCTGCGTCAGCGAGGACCCCCGCGCGGCAGGCCTCGTGCGCGCCACGCGGCGGCTGGCGGACCGGCTGCATGCGCCATGGACCGCGGTCAGCATCGAGACGCGGCGCAGCCTGCAACTGTCCGCGGCCGAGCGCGACCGCCTCGCCGACACTTTACGATTGGCCGAATCGCTCGGCGGCGAGGCGCTGACCCTTCCCGCTACCGGACGCCGCATTGCCGATGACGTGATCGGCTTTGCGCATGCCCATAACGTTACGCAGATTGTGATCGGAAAATCGACGCGGTCGCGCTGGTTCGAGATCATGCGCGGTTCGGTGGTGCACGATCTGGTACGGCGATCAGGCAATATCAGCGTGCATGTGATCGCAGGCGACGAGCCGGCCGGAGAGACTGTTTCGAAAAAACCGGCACAGGCGGTGGATCGCTACGAGCCGTTCGATCCGCGCCCGTATCTGGTGGCGCTGGCGATTGTCACGGTCGCACTCGGCGCCGCCGGACTGATCCAGCCGGTGTTCGGCATCGAAAACGTCGATCTGGTGTTCCTCACCGCAGTGGTGGGCGTCGCCGTCCGCTTTGGACTGTGGCCGTCGCTGCTCGCCAGCGTCGCCGCGTCGCTGTGCTACAATTTCTTCTTCCTGCCGCCGATCCATACGTTTTCGATCACCGATCCGACCAATGTCGCGGCGTTCTTCTTCTTCATGTTGATCGCGATCCTGGTCTCCAACCTCGCCGCGCGCGTGCGCAGCCAGGCGATGTCCGCGATCGGCCGGGTGCGGACCACCGAATCGCTCTACGCCTTCAGCCGCAAGCTCGCGGGCACGGCGACGCTGGACGACGTGCTGTGGGCGACCGCCTATCAGGCCGCCTTGATGCTCCAGGTCCGGGTGGTGCTGTTGCTTCCCGAGGACGGCGTCATCGCGGTGAAGGCCGGCTACCCGCCGGAAGATCGACTGGACGAGGCTGACCTTGCGGCAGCAAACTGGGCCTGGGCCAACGATCGCCCGGCAGGGCGCGGCTCGGATACGCTTCCGGGCGCAAAGCGCCTGTTCCTGCCGATGCGGACCGGCCGCGGCGCCATCGGCGTGATCGGCATCGATGACGATCGCAGCGGGCCGCTGCTGACGCCGGACCAGCGCCGCCTGCTCGACGCGCTGGTGGACCAAAGCGCGCTCGCGATCGAACGGGTGCTGCTGGTCGAGGGCATGGACCGGGTCAAGCGTACCATGGAATCCGATCGCCTGCGCGCGGCGCTGTTGACCTCGATCTCGCACGACCTCAAGACGCCGCTGGCCTCGGTGCTCGGCTCCGCCAGCACGATGCGGGACTTCTCGCACCGGCTGTCGGATCGGGAAAACGCCGATCTGCTCGCCACCATCATCGACGAATCCGAACGCCTCAACCGCTTCATCGCCAACCTGCTCGACATGACCAAGCTGGAATCCGGCGCCATCGTGCCCAATGCGGCACGCCACGATCTAAGCGAGATCGTCGGCAGCGCATTGCGGCGGGCCGGCAAGATCCTCGCGCATCACAAGGTCAGGCTGGAGCTGGAAGCCGCTCTGCCGATGCTGGAACTCGATGCCGTATTGTTCGAGCAGGTGCTGTTCAACCTGCTCGACAACGCGGCGAAATACGCGCGGGCCGAAACCACGATCTCGCTTCATGCCTGGCGCGACCAGGACTGGGTCGCGCTGCAGGTCATGGATGAAGGCGCAGGCATTCCGTCTGCGGAACTGGAGAGCGTGTTCGACAAATTCTACCGCGTGCAGAAGGGCGATCACGTACGGGCCGGCACCGGACTCGGGCTGGCGATTTCCCGCGGTTTTGTCGAAGCCATGCACGGCACGATCGCGGCGGCCAACCGCACCGATTGCAGCGGCGCGGTGCTGACGATCCGGCTGCCGATCCCCGCGGCCGGCGCAGCGCTGGACACCGCCGCATGAACGCCGCCTCGGTCAAGGTTCTGGTCATCGATGACGAACCGCCGATCCGCAAATTGCTGCGGATGGGATTGAGCACGCAGGGCTACGATGTGCTGGAAGCCTCCAACGGCAGAAGCGCGCTTGCGCAATTGTCGGAGAACCCGGCGCTGATCATTCTCGACCTCGGCCTGCCCGATATCCAGGGCCACGAGCTGCTGCGGGCGATCCGCGCGCGCAACGACAGCGTGCCGATCGTGGTGCTGTCCAGCCGCGGCGACGAAGCCGGCAAGGTGCAGGCGCTCGATCTCGGCGCCGACGACTACCTGACAAAACCGTTCGGCATGGACGAGCTGCTGGCCCGCATGCGCGCCGCGCTTCGGCATCAGTTGCAGGTGCATGGCGAGCGTCCGCTGTTCCACAGCGGCGATCTGACCGTCGACCTGGTGCGCCGCATCGTCAAGGTCGGCGAGCGCGAGGTAAAACTGTCGCCAAAGGAATACGACCTGCTGCGCGTGCTGGTGCAGCACGCCGGCAAGGTGCTGACCCACCGCTTCCTGCTCAAGGAGCTCTGGAACGAACTGACCGACGCGCAGTACCTGCGCGTGTACGTCCGCCAGCTCCGGCAGAAGATCGAGACCGATCCCGAGCGCCCGCACCTCGTGCTGACGGAGACCGGCATCGGCTACCGGTTAAGAGCGCCGGATTGATTGATACGCGTCATTGCCGGGCTTGACCCTACCCTATGCACACATCTCGGCCATCATTGCCGGGCTTGACTCCCGGCATCATCCGCTTCGAAACGACTCTTCCGAAGATGGATGGATACGCGGGTCAAGCCCGCGTATGACGGGATGTGTGAATCGAGCAGGGCTCGACCCGGCCATCCATCACATCGAAAGCCTCTTGCGACGCGTGATGATGCACGGGATCAGCCCCGCGCATGACGGGTCCGGCTACGCAAACCCCGCCGCCACGCTGCCCAGTCCCGACATCTCCATCACGACTTTGTCGCCGGCGCTCAGCCATATCGTCTGCACCAGGCTTCCCGTGAGCACGATCTGCCCGGCGCGCAGGCTCTTGCGACTCGCGGCGAGGTGGTTGGCAAGCCACGCCAGCGCGGCGTGGGGATGGCCGAGCACGTCGGCGCCGGTGCCGCGTCCCACTTCGACGCCGTTGATGACGGCGACACCGACCACGTCAAGCAGATCCGGCGCCGCTGCGCGCGGCACCGGCTTGCCGAGCACGCAACCGGCGGCAAAGAAATCGTCGGCCACCAAGGTCGGCGCGCCGATCGTGCGCCAGTCGGCGTAGCGATCGTCGACGATCTCGATCGCCGGATGATAAGCATCGATCGCGCCCGCCACGGTGTCGGCAGTGAATGCAGTCCCCGTAGCGCTGAGATCGCGCGCCAGCCGCACCGCGATTTCGCATTCGACGCCGACGCGAATGTACTCGCGGTGACGCAAGTTGACGCCGCTCGCATGGACGCCCCTGGCAAACACGCCGCCGCCGCACGGATGCGGAATGCCGAGATAATCCTGCATCACCGCGCTGGTGCAGCCGATCTTGTAGCCGACCAGCGGCCCGACGCCCGCCGCCAGCACGGCGTGCACCGCCTCCTGGATGCGATAGCCTTCGTCTTCATCGCGCGGCGCGATGTCCGGATCGAGTGGGCGCAACGGCGCAAGATCGCGGCGGGCGGAAGCGACGGCCTTGGCGGCTTCGAGGGTTTTGTCCATCTGCCAGCTTTTCCACATCTTGACAATGTATGACATTGTCATACATTTAGGGCGTAGCGAAAGATTAGATAAGGCAACATCATGCGCACAAGCAAGCCGATTACCGTTACCCTGGGGCCCATGCAAGCCAGCCTGGAAAAACGCTTGCATTCCGGTGACTACGATAATGCCAGCGAAATACTGCGTTCGGCGCTGCGCGCGCTCGATCGGGAAGAAGCGGCGATTGAAGACCATCTTCGCACCAAGGTAGCTGCTTCGCTTGCCGATCCGCGTAAAAGCGTTCCGGCATCCGACGTGTTCAGGCGTCTGGGTCTGGTCCACGCCAAAGCAGTGAAAGCGGCAAAGCGTGACGCTTAAGCTCGTCTTTCGGCCGCAAGCCGAGACCGATCTCCGGAGGCTCTATCGCTATATCGCGGAAACTTCAGGTCTCGGCATCGCCGGCGACTATATCGACCGCATCGAGAGCGCCTGCATGGCGCTTGCAACATTTCCGAACCGCGGCACCAAACGCGACGATTTAGCACCGGGATTGCGCACGATTGCTTTTGAGCGTCGGGTGACCATCGCTTACCACGTGCTCAAAACCCGCGTAGAAATCGTAACCATTGCCTATGGCGGACGGGATTTCGAAAGCGATTTCAGCGATCCGTAGGGTAGGTAAAACGAAGCGTGCCCACCATGATGAGCGAAGTCTGATTTGGCCTGGTGGGCACGCTTCGTTTTACCCGCTTATAAAAAAGGCCGGCTGCCAAAGCGCCGATCCCCTATTCGTCCCGATACACCTTCTCGCGCTTCTCGTGGCGTTCCTGCGCTTCCACAGAGAGCGTGGCGATCGGGCGGGCTTCGAGCCGCTTCAGCGAGATCGGCTCGCCGGTTTCCTCGCAATAGCCGTAGGTGTTGTCCTCGATGCGCTGCAGCGCGGCGTCGATCTTGGAGATCAGCTTGCGCTGGCGGTCGCGGGCGCGCAGTTCGATCGCACGGTCGGTTTCGGACGAGGCGCGGTCGGCGAGATCGGGGTGATTGACGTTTTCTTCCTGCAGCGTCTGCAGGGTGATGCGCGATTCGCGCAGGATTTCGTCCTTCCAGGCCAGCAGCTTGGTGCGAAAATAATCGCGCTGGCGGTCGTTCATGAAAGGCTCTTTTTCGGAGGGTCGATAATTTTTCAACTTTTCCAAGGCAGCCCATCCGGTCGTGCAAGGCGGGACGAAAACGCTTCGTCCGCGCGCGCCTTATATAGCGGCCTCCGCGGACAGACAATATCGCGCAAAGCCGGTAAGTTGCCTAAATCACATGGTTTCCGCACGGGAACCGGCCGCTGACGTAGAGCGGCCGCGGGCGCGCTCAGAACTGCCCGGCCTTGGCCAGTTCCACCTCGACGCGAAGCTCGATCTCGGACAGGACCGCATCGAGACCGGGATCACCGGAGGTGGATTTGAGGGACGCTGCGGCATCGCGCAGCCGGTTCACCGTGGAGGCGTCGAAATTGCCCGACAACAGCCCGATCTTGAGGTCGTCGAGCACATCCAGCGCGCCGCGGCCGCGTTGCACCGAGCGCTTGCGGCGCTCCAGCGGATCCTCGATGCCCTGCATCGCCAGCAGCGCGTCGATATTTCCCGCCGCTTTGGGGGTCGCGGCGGCGCGGGTTTCCGGCGTTGCAATGGCGTCGGGCAGCGCAAACCCGCTCGCGCCGGCACGCCTGGTGTTGCCAGTCGGCGCGCCGAGAGTGGTGCCGTTCGGTCCGTAGATTCGCATCGCGGTCCCTCAATAGGCCTGTCCGGGAGCTTCGCGCTTTTATGGTTAAGACGGGGTAAACGGCCCGGCAGAAATTGCCGACGGCGGCAACTTCGACGCCCTGCCGGGCTCCGGCCGCCGCCTGCGTCCTTTCAGAATACAAAACCCGATCAGGTGGTTAGCCGGAACGGCGGCCATGGCACAACACTCGCATGGTTAATGGCGAAGCGACTTCATGTGGGAGCGTGAAGGCTACTTCGAGAACCTCGCGGGGAGTAGAGGATGCCAGTTTCGCGTGCGGCAAGAGCATTTCAGACGGTCTGCGCGGTGCTTGCCGCGCTGGCGCTGTGCGCGACGTCCGCGAACGCCACCTCGCGGATCAAGGACCTCGCCAATATCGAAGGCGTGCGCCAGAACCAGTTGATCGGCTATGGCCTGGTGGTCGGCCTCAACGGCTCCGGCGACACCCTGAACAACATTCCCTTCACCAAGCAGTCGCTGCAGGCGATGCTGGAGCGCATGGGCGTCAACATCCGCGGCGCCACCATCCGCACCGGCAATGTTGCCGCCGTCATGGTCACCGGAAACCTGCCCGCCTTCGGCACCCAGGGCACAAGGATGGATGTCACGGTGTCGGCGCTCGGCGACGCCAAGAACCTGCAGGGCGGCACGCTGCTCGTTACCCCCCTGCTCGGCGCCGACGGCAACGTCTATGCGGTGGCGCAGGGTTCGGTCGCGATCGGCGGCTTCCAGGCCGAAGGCGCGGCCGCCAGCATCACCAAGGGGGTGCCGACCGTCGGCCGCATCGCCAACGGCGCCATCATCGAGCGTGAAATCGAATTTGCGCTGAACCGGCTGCCCAATGTGCGGCTGGCGTTGCGCAATCCGGATTTCACCACCGCCAAGCGCATTGCCGCCGCGGTCAACGATTTTCTCGGCGTCAAGACCGCGGAGCCGATCGATCCCTCGACCGTACAGCTGGCGATTCCCGCCGAATTCAAGAGCAACGTGGTCGCGATGCTGACCGAGATCGAGCAGTTGCAGGTCGAACCGGACCTCGCCGCCAAGATCATCATCGACGAGCGTTCCGGCATTATCGTGATGGGCCGCGACGTCCGCGTCGCCACCGTCGCGGTGGCGCAGGGCAATCTCACCGTCTCGATCTCGGAAAGCCCGCAGGTCAGCCAGCCGCAACCGCTTGCACGCGGCAGGACGGTCGTGACGCCGCGCACCAGCATCGGCGTTACCGAAGACGGCAAGAAGTTTGCACTGGTGAAGGACGGCGTCTCGCTGCAGCAACTGGTCGATGGCCTCAACGGCCTGGGCATCGGCCCGCGCGATTTGATCGGCATCCTGCAGGCGATCAAGGCCGCCGGCGCGATCCAAGCCGACATCGAGGTGATGTGATGCAGACCAGCCTGGCCAACCCCCACGGCAGCATGCCTTCCAAGGCCATGATGCCGATGCTCAACGGCCGTCCGGACTATCAGCTCGCCGACGCGCTGAAGAAAGTGCCGCCGCAGGCGCAGTTGAAGGCAAAAGCCTCGGCGCAGGATTTTGAATCCGTGTTTTTGAATTCGATGTTCTCGCAGATGACCTCCGGCATCAAGGGCGAAGGTCCGTTCGGCGACACGCCGGGCACCGGGGTGTGGCGCTCGATGCTCACGGAAGAATATTCAAAATCCTTTGCCAAGGCCGGCGGCGTTGGCATCTCCAACGACGTCTATCGCACGCTTATTCTGCAGCAGGCTGATCGCGCCGGCTGAACTGGAGAACGACGCCATGAGCCCTGCCCCGCACCGCCAGCCTCAACCCGCCGCCGTGCCGCTGGCGGCAACGCCCGCCGATGCCCGCAACCTTGCCGAAGCATTGATGGATGTGATGAGCGCCCTGCTGGCGGTGATCGAACGCGAAACCGAACTGGTCCGCGCCGGCAAGGTGCGCGAGGCGATGGCGCTGGAGGCGAAGAAATCTGAATTATCCCGCCGCTATGTCGGCACCATCGCGCATCTCAAGAGCAGCCAGAGCTACCTCGCCCACGCCACCCCTGAACTGCTTGCCGCGCTGCATCGCCACCACGACACCTTCCGCGCCATGCTGCAGGTGAACCTGACCGTGCTTGCCACCGCGCATGCGGTGTCCGAAGGCATCGTCCGCGGCGTCAATATCGAGATGCAGCGCCGCAACGTGCCCAACACCTACACCGCGGCCGGACAACGCGCGGCGGCAAGCCCGCGCAATATTTCGCCGCTGGCGCTGAGCCGCTCGCTGTAGGCCCCGTTCCAACCGCGTGCGGCGTCCTCGCGCCGGCAGGCTAACGCGCCAGCGCCACCTCCCCTGCCGCCTGCTCGCGCCTGACATCGATCCGCAGGCTCATGACCGCGGCTGCGCCGACCACGGCGCATCCTGCGAGCAGCAGCAGTCCGGTGGTGAAGGTGCCGGTCAGATCCTTCAGATAGCCCATCGCATAGGGACCGGCGAAACCGGACAGGTTGCCGAGCGAATTGATCGCCGCAATCCCGGCGGCGGCTGACGCGCCGGTCAGGAAGCTTGCGGGTAGCGGCCAGAACATCGGCGGCACCGCGGAAACGCCGATCTGCGCAAAGCACAGCAGCGCCATGATCAGGACGGGACTCGAAACCAGGCCGGATATGCCGATCCCGATTGCCGCCATCAGCAGCGCCACCGCGACGTGGCCCTTGCGCTCCATGGTGCGGTCGGAATGGCGGCCGAGCAGCACCATGCCGACGCCGCCGAAGATGAAGGGCAATGCCGCCAACAGTCCGGTTTGCGTATCGCTGACGCCAAAGCCCTTGATAATGGTGGGAAGGAAAAAAGCGACGCCGTAGCTCGCCGCGTTCAGGCAGAAATACACCAGCGCGCACATCAGGATCCTGACGTCGGTGAGCGCCTGCAACAGCGACAGATGCTCGATCTTTTCCTTGTTGCGTTTCTCGGCGGCCTGCACCGTCTCCAGCCAGGCGATTTCATCCGCCTTCAGCCAGTGCGCCTGGCGCGGAAAATCGGTCAGGTAGAGCAGCACGGCGCATCCGGCCAGCAGCGAGGGCAACGCTTCCAGGATGAACAGCCATTGCCAGCCGTCCAGCCCGAAGCCGCGCAGGTTCAGCAACAGCCCCGAGATCGGCGACCCGATGATGGAGGAGATCGGGATCGCCAGCATGAACAGGCTGATGACGCGGGCGCGGTACACGGCAGGAAACCACAGGGTCAGATAGAAGATGATGCCGGGAAAGAATCCGGCCTCGCAGGCACCGAGCACCAGGCGCAGCGTGTAAAATACCGATTCATTGGACAGTCCGGTGGCGCCGGAAATCTGCGGGATGAAGGCGAACGCCGCCGAGACGATGCCCCAGCTGATCATGATGCGGGCGATCCAGACCCGCGCGCCCACCCGCTCGAGAAACAGGTTGGACGGCACCTCGAACAGGAAGTAGGCGATGAAGAACAGCCCGGCGCCGAGTCCGAACGCCGCCTCGCTGAAGCCGAGCGCCTGGTTCATGTGCAGCTTGGCAAATCCGACATTGACGCGATCAAGATAGGCGACGAAGTAGCACAGGATCAAAAACGGAATCAGGCGCCGCATCACCTTGCCGATGACGCGCTTTTCGATCTCGTTCATGGCGTTCGCTCCCATTGGTGCATCATTGCGCCCGTGAAACCTCGGCGGGCTTCAGGGTAACTGCGATGGGTCCGGAAACGCCAATGGTATTATCGATACCAGGCCAAAACGCATGGGACGGTTCCCCGCGTCGGCCGTCGCGTCACCCCGGCCCCTTGGCCGGCGCATGGTCCTGCGCCAGCCGCGACGAGAGCATTGCCGGCACCAGGCCCACCATTCCGTAGAGAATGAACTGCAGCGCGCCGCTATCGGCGCCGCGCGAGCCATACAGCAATTCGGCCGCGGCGAACGCGATCGCGCCGACCATCAGCATCCGGACGGTCGGGTTGATTCGTTTGACATGGCAGAGAATGTCGTCCACCGCGGCGATCGCCATGGCCGGCAGGATGCCGAACAAATAGGTGTATTGCAGCGTGGAAAACAGCACCACGAAGATCTTCTGCACCTCCTTGAGGTCGGTTTCATTCCAGTATCCGGACATCACGGTGGTCGCGATCAGAAGCAGGAATCCTCCCAGCAAGGGTCCCAGAATAGCAAAGATCAAATACCGCTTCATGCCGCAATCCCCGTCCTCACGCCGTTGTCTCACAACCAGGCCGGCACGATACCGACATTTTTCATCAAAAGTCAGCCGCCGCGTCAGTGCGATATTGATCGCGTTTTCTAACGCCGTGGTGAAGACGCATATTTAGTGTTGCCGACACGACGGGGTTGGGGTTTGACTCGGAAGGCTTGGAGGCCGCCATGAGTTCGGATTTCAGCATCAAGCCGGCAGGGGCGCCGGCTGCAACGCCATTGGCGCCGGTCTCGCCTGCCGCCGACGATGCGGTCGCGACGGAATTGCCCGTGCGTCAAAGCGTTGCGGCGATGGATGACTCCGCACGCCCGCGCAACGATCCGCAGGGCGGCACGACCTCGAACCACGTCTTCCTCGATCGCGAAGCCGCCTCCGTCGTCTATCAGGTGGTCGACAACCGGACCAGTCTCGTGGTCGGGCAATTCCCCGATCAAGGCGTTCTGCGCCGGCGCGCCTATGCGCGCGCGCTGGAAGAAACCCGGCAAGCCGCACAGGCGCTTCGGATCGACCGCAGGATTTGAAAATACCGTTCCTCCGGTCGGACGTAGCGCAGCGCTTTTGCGGCGCGTAGCGGAGCCCTGTCTCAACGCAATGAGGGTGTGGCTGCGGCGCAACCGGTTTGCAAAGCGTCTATGCGCCGCATCGCGCCCGGAGGCCCGGCGCTCGCCTCACGTGGCGATACTACCGCATCGCCGGTGACGGAGCGGATGCTGTCGCTTTCCCGCAACGGCCGCTTGCATATGGATTTAAAATCGCAATAGTCAGGTTGACGCGCCCTTCTGGGGCGTTTTGTTTTTTACGGAACCGTTGCGTCGTAAAGACGTTGGTTTCTGTTTGGATACCCGATGACACGAGGCAGGCAGGCGCAGGATCTTTTTGAGAGCGAGCGAAGTTTTCGGCTTCTGGTCGAGGGAGTTGCAGATTACGCGCTCTATATGCTCGACCCCGGCGGTATTGTAACGAGCTGGAACGTCGGCGGGCAGCGGATTAAGGGTTATTCGCCGCAGGAGATTATCGGACAGCACTTCTCGCGGTTTTACACCCCCAGCGACCAGGCCAACGGCAAGCCGGCGCGTGCCCTCCGGACGGCCGAGGAGCACGGCCGTTACGAAGAGGAAGGCTGGCGCGTCCGAAAGGACGGCACCTTCTTTTGGGCAAGCGTCGTCATCGACGCCATCAAGGAAGACGACAGGCTGATCGGTTTTGCCAAGATCACGCGGGACATTACCGAGCGGCGTGATGCTGCGCTCAAGCTGGAACGCATGCAGAAGCAGCTCGCGGAATCGCAAAAGCTCGATGCCTTGGGGCAGTTGACCGGCGGGGTGGCCCATGACTTCAACAACCTTCTCATGGTCATCGGCGGCAGCGTCCAGGTTTTAAGGAAATATGCCGACGATGAGAAATCGCAGCGCGCCGTTCAGGCGATCGAATCGGCCGCAAGGCGCGGAGCTGCCCTGACCAACCAGCTCCTGACATTTGCACGGCGACAGAACGTCAATCCACAGACCGTTCACCTCGGCGACCGCCTTGACGCCATTCGTGAGGTTCTCGATGTGGGCGTTGGCGGCACCGTTCAACTCACGACCGCTGTGGCCGACGGCGTGTGGCCGATCAAAGTCGACGTCTCCGAACTGGAGACTGCCCTGATCAACCTTACCATCAACGCAAGAGACGCCATGCCCGACGGCGGCGCCATCAACATCAGCGCCGAAAACGTCAAGCTGGACGACGAAGTGAACAAGGGAGACTTTGTGGCGGTACACGTTTCGGATACCGGCGCGGGCATCCCTCCCGACATTGTGGAGAAGGTGTTTGACCCGTTCTTTACGACCAAAGCGGTTGGCAAAGGCACCGGTCTGGGGCTTTCCCAGGTCCATGGCTTTGCCTATCAGGCCGGTGGCCGGGTCAACCTTTCCAGCGAACTGGGCAAGGGAACGACAGTCACCATCTCGCTACCGCGCGACACGACCGGAATTGTGTCGGATCAGACTCCCCGCCCCGCCTCGTCCGGCAGCGGCACCGTGCTGCTGGTCGAGGATAATCCGGACGTAGCGATGGCGAGCACCGGGCTGCTCGAGCAACTGGGCTACGGAGTCCGGTGGGTTTCCAACGCGGAAGCGGCTTTGGCCGAGATCGACGGGGATGAGATCGATCTGGTTTTCAGCGACATTGTCATGCCGGGTAAAATGGACGGGCTGACCTTGGCGCAGACCATTCGCGAAAAATACCCCCGCCTGCCGATCCTGCTGGCGACGGGGTATAGCGATACGCTGCGCAGGACGTCGTTGGGCTTCCAGATTCTCAAGAAGCCCTACGAAATTCAGGAGTTGAGCGAGGCGCTCGCGAAAGTGTCCCCGCCACTGCTGCAGGAATAACGTTTCTCGCGCCCGCGCCACGCAACGCTCAGTTCGCCCGCGTCGCGTAGGCAGTGTTGAGCCGGGTGGTACCGTCATAAGGATTGGTCACGACCGTCTTGATCGTCGCCTTGCCGAGCTTGGCCAGCATGAATTTCGAATCCCCGATCCGGAACGAAGCGTCCTTGATCAGAACGTCCTGGTATTTGACGGTAGACCCGCTCTGATAACGGACCTTCGCCCGGAAGCCGCTGACGTTCGAAACCGTGAAGCTGAAGGACTCGCCGGTCGAATATTTGCCTTCCCAGCTTCCCTGGTAATCGGCAGGATTGACCGCGACATACGGTGTCTTCGACGGGACCATGCCGCCGACGGTGGTGTAGTTCGCCGCGATGATGTTGAAAATATCGGCCATCAGGCGCGGCCGCAAAGTCCCGCGGCGAGATTGCAGTTGATGTCGATCAGCGACTTCAACTTTTCGGGCGCCGGATCGGTCTGGATTTCCACGGTCTGCTTCATCACGAAGATACCGATATTGGCGATGTTCTGGCGGATGTCGGCGGCCAGCGGGTTCTCGTCGTCGATGGCATCGCTCATGAAGATCGACCACAACTTACGATTGAACATGATCGCTGAATTGAGATGACTGCCGGCCCCGCTCCAGTTCTCGACGACGTCCTGAAGCTGTCGTGCCGCCTTCAACAGCGCCTGCGCTTCGATTTCCCGGGGCGATGCGGTAGCTTGGGAGTTGCGGGCGTAGGTCTGGGCGGCGCTGGACATTCATGACCTCGATGTAGGCGGCGGGCTGCGGAAACTGCTACGGTTTATATAGTTTTGCTTTTAAAATATGGTTAATTGCTATTTCAGATTGTGACCTGGACCGGTCGCATGACGCGCGCGAAAACGGCACCGCGTCATGCGCGGGCTTGATCCGCGTATCCGTCATTCTTCGCAAAAAGTCTTTCAGAATTGATGGAGCGCCGGGTCGCGCCCCTGCGGTAGGCACACATCTCGGCCGTCATTGCCGGGCTTGACCTACTGGATGCGCACATCTCGCCGTCATGCCCGGCCTTGGGCCGGGCATCCACGTCTTCTTTCCGATGTGGAGCAAAGACGTGGATGGCCGGGACAAGCCCGGCCATGACGTTGAACGCGCTGCCCGGCCTTATGCCGGCATGACGTAGACCGCGCTGTCATGCCTGGCTTTGCCGCGCATGACGTAGACCACTCCGTCATGCCCGGCCTTGTGCCGGGCATCCACGTCTTGACGGGTCCAAGCAAGGAAGACGTGGATGGCCGGGACGAAGCCCGGCCATGACGATACCCCGGGGTCGCTATGCTGGCCCGGACTACTTACGCGCAAAACAAAAACGGCGGGGTTTCCCCCGCCGTTTCCGGCAGCTACCTGGCTGCTTCAGATCACTGCAGCAGCTTGAGCACGCTCTGCTGCGACTGGTTGGCGAGCGCCAGCGCGGACACCGCGATCGACTGGCGGGTGGACAGCGCCTGGCTGTTGGCCGCTTCCTCGTTGGTGTCGGCCAAGGTCAGGTTGGACGAACCGGTCTGCAGCACGTTGATCAGGTTCTTGTTGAAGTCCTGGCGGATCTGCACCACCGACAGGTTCGAGCCCAGCGTCGAGGCTTCGGTGCGAAGCGTGGTGCTGGCGCTGGATATCTTGGCCAGCGTGGTGTTGGCCGACGAATTGTCCAGGAAATCGGTGCCTGAGGTCAGCAGGGCAAGGCCGAGGCCCGCCGCGTTGTAGGTTACGCCCTTGATGTTCAGCGTGGACTTGCCGGTTTCGTTGAAGGTCAGCTTGAGGTCGTCGCCGTTCAACAGGTTGATGCCGTTGAACGACGAGTCCTGCGCGGTGGTCGTGATTTGCGTGATGATGTTGTTGTACTGGCTGACCAGGTTGGAGCGGATGGCCTGCGATGCCGTATCGGCGACGGCCGCGGTGACGGAGAGGCCGGTGATGGCCGCGCCGCCCGAGATGTCGACCGCACCCGCCGCCGTCGGCGCGGTGCCGGTGTTGGTGATGACCTGGCTGGCGTTGTCGTTGGTGGAGGTGAAAGTGATGGTGCCGGCCGCATTGAACGAGGCGGCGAGCCCGACGCCGCCGGCGCTCAAGGCGGTGTTCAGCGCATCGATCGAGTTGACCTTGCCGGCGCCGGCAACGTTGCTGATGGTCAGGCTGAGCGTGCCGGCCGAGGTCTTGAAGGTCAGCGCCTGGCCCTGCAGCGAGTTGGTGCCGGCATTGGTCAGGTCGGTGGCGGTGCCTGCGACTGCAAGCGCACCGGCGCCGGTCGGGGCGGCGGTGGTCACATTGGCCTTGGAGCTATAGCCCGTCGGCGCCTGCAGCACCTGGTTGGCGATCGATTTGGCGGTATCGACCAGCTTCTGCAGCGAGGTGATGCCGGTGTTGGCGGCCTGCAGCACCTGCACGCCGTTGCCGATCGAGTCGAGCAGGTTGTTGATGTCGCTGGCGCGATTGTCCAGCCCCTGCGCGGTAAAGAAGTTGGTTGGATTGTCGAGCGCGGTGTTGACCTTCTTGCCAGTCGAGAGGCGGTTCTGCGTGGTGGCGAGCAGATCCGCGGTGGACTGAAGCGAGAGCAGATTCTGGCGAACTGCCGCTGTAAGAACGATACCTGACATTGTCGCGACTTTCTCGTTTGGACAAAATCCGAGTCAACGGAGATGGTTAATTGGAACAAGTCCCGAGCAATATCGCCCAATATAGTTACGCGACCGTTAACCTCCGCTTAGAAAGTGCGCTAATACTCACTTTGCACTCTGTGGTAGAGCCGATGCGGCGCACAATAAAATCGGACATGGCCGTTGGATTCGTCATGCCCGGCCTTGTGCCGGGCATCCACGTCTTGACAGCACCAAGCAAGGAAGACGTGGATGGCCGGGACGAAGCCCGGCCATGACGATACCCCGGGGTCGCTATGCTGGCCCGGACTACTTACGCGCAAAACAAAAACGGCGGGGTTTCCCCCGCCGTTTCCGGCAGCTACCTGGCTGCTTCAGATCACTGCAGCAGCTTGAGCACGCTCTGCTGCGACTGGTTGGCGAGCGCCAGCGCGGACACCGCGATCGACTGGCGGGTGGACAGCGCCTGGCTGTTGGCCGCTTCCTCGTTGGTGTCGGCCAAGGTCAGGTTGGACGAACCGGTCTGCAGCACGTTGATCAGGTTCTTGTTGAAGTCCTGGCGGATCTGCACCACCGACAGGTTCGAGCCCAATGCCGACGCCTCGGTGCGAAGCGTGGTGCTGGCGTTCGACAGCTTGGTCAGCGCGGCGTTCGCGGACGCGTTGTCCAGGAAATCGGTGCCCGCCGTCAGTGCGGCAAGGCCGAGGCCTGCGGCGTTGAAGGTGACGCCCTGAACGTTCAGGGTGGACTTGCCGGTTTCGTTGAAGGTCAGCTTGAGATTGTCGCCGTTCAACAAGTTGATGCCGTTGAACGACGCGTCCTGCGACGTCGTCGAGATCTGCGTGACGATGTCGTTGTACTGCTTGACGAGGCTCGAGCGGATCGCCTGCGACGCCGTATCGGCGACCGCCGCGGTGACGGAGAGGCCGGTGATGGCCGCGCCGCCCGAGATGTCGACCGTACCCGCCGCCGCCGGCGCGCTGCCGGTGTTGGTGATGACCTGGCCCGCATTGTCATTGGTCGAGGTGAAGGTGACGGTACCCGCCGCATTGAACGACGCGGTCAAGCCGACGCCGCCGGCGCTCAGCGCGGTGTTCAGCGCGTCGATCGAGTTGACCTTGCCGGCGCCGGCAACGTTGCTGATAGTCAGGCTGAGCGTGCCGGTCGAGGTCTTGAAGGCCAGCGCCTGGCCCTGCAGCGAGTTGGTGCCGGCGTTGGTCAGGTCGGTTGCGGTGCCTGCGACTGCAAGCGCACCGGCGCCGGTCGGGGCGGCGGTGGTCACATTGGCCTTGGAGCTATAGCCCGTCGGCGCCTGCAGCACCTGGTTGGCGATCGATTTGGCGGTATCGACCAGCTTCTGCAGCGAGGTGATGCCGGTGTTGGCGGCCTGCAGCACCTGCACGCCGTTGCCGATCGAGTCGAGCAGGTTGTTGATGTCGCTGGCGCGGTTGTTGAGACCCTGCGCGGTGAAGAAGTTGGTCGGGTTGTCGAGCGCCGAGTTGACCTTGTTGCCGGTGGCAAGGCGGTTCTGCGTGGTGGAAAGCAGGTCGGCGGTGGACTGCAGCGAGAGCAAGTTCTGGCGGACTGACGCCGTAAGGACGATACCGGACATTTTCATACCTTTCTGGTGTGCGCCTGAGTGGTGCGCTTAACGCCGATCTTTTCCATCGGACGACTGCCGCACACTGGAACCAAGAGTCTAAAAAAACATGAATCGGAAAGCGCAGGACAGCCGGCCGCCTTCCCGCCCTGGTTGCACAAAATCGTGCGCCATTTGCGCAAATCGCAGCAAACCCGCCAAATGCGGTTGTAAATTCCTGCCGCACTGCGCAAGGCGGGCATCCCGCTGTTTACCTGGCGTTAACCACGGTGCGAAAGGATGCGCGCTTGACGGCGAGAACGAACAGCCGGCGCGATTGCAATGGAGAAACCCGCATGCCGCTGAAAGTCGAACTCAAGCCGCATGAGCGCATCATCATCGGCGCCTGCGTCATCACCAACACCGACCAGCGCACCAAGCTCCTGATCGAGGGCGAGAAGATCCCGATCCTTCGCGAGAAGGACATCCTCACCCCGGCCACCGCCGACACGCCGGCCAAGCTGATCTACCTTGCGGTGCAATTGATGTACCTGTCGCCCGACCCGCAGGCGCATCATCCGACCTATTTCAGCCTGATGCGCGACATGCTCCATGCCGCGCCGAGTTCATGGCCCTGCATCGAAGACATCAACAACCACATCCTCAACGGCGATGTCTACCTCGCCTTGAAGGAAGCGAAAAAGCTGATCGCCCACGAAGAGACGCTGCTGGCCAGCGCGAGAAGTGTGCAAACTGCAAAATCCGCGTAATCCGACTGCCACGCAAGTCGGGCAAGAGGCCTCCAGGAGGAGGCCTTTTTGTTTTCCATCCTTCGAGGCTCGCGTCGCTCGCACCTCGGGATGACGGCGGCGTGTATTGGAGCATTATATCGGCAGGAACTTGGTCAGGCTCAATTGCGACAGCATCGAGGTGGTCTGGTATGACGCTTGCAGCGCGGTTTGCAGCGCGAGGATCTGGCTTGCCACCTGCTCCGGCGACACGCTCTCGGCCTGGTCGACGATGTTTTGCAGCATCGCCTGGGTCTGGGTCTGCCGGGCGGTGGCGTCTTTCATGGTGGTCTGCGCGACCGCAAAGTCGGACTGAATATCCTGGATGGTCTGCTGCCCCGGCTGCGCCGTAAGATTATGCGTGACGCGCTGGCCTAAAGCGGCGGCCTGCGCGGTCGCGTTCGGGCCGGTCGATGCGACCGCGGCCAGCACCGCGACCGATTGCAACTGGTTGCGGATCGCCGGCTCGTTGGCGCGGGCGCCGTATTGCACGCTGACCGATTGATCAATTCGCGCGAGCGACGATGCGCGCGCCGAACCGGCGCCGTTGTCGCCCGTGTACCATCGAATCGTATTCGCCGTCGTGCCGTTGGTGAGCGCGGTTCCGGTCGCGAGCGGTGTTCCCGCCACGCGCTGCGGCGGATCGGCGAAAAAATTGCTGCTTGCCGCAACCGCGGACGCCGCCACCAGCGCGGTATTCGCCAGGGTGCCGACCGCGCTGCCCAGGGCGGCGTTGAGATTGGCCGACGTCGCTGCCGGCGTGGCGCCGATCGCAAAGCTGCCGGCCGGGGTCGGCACCGCGCTCGATGCGGTGAGCTGCACCGTCTCGGTGGTGCCGTCAGGCAGGTTGAATTTCAAACTGATCTGGTCGCCGCTGACCGGATTGGCGGGAAACGCGATCGACAGCGTCGGCGGCGATCCGGTCGGTCCTGTTACCGTGGCGCCGGTCAGCGACGAGGAAACCGAGTTGAATTTCAATCCGAACACCGATGGCGCTACATCCTCGCGCAGCGTAATCGGCGACGTGGCCGGCGCCGACAGCACGAGCCGGCCAAGACCGCCGCCGAGATCGGCCTGATTGCGCTCGGCGACCACCTGCTTCAGCCCGACCTGCGCGCCGCTGCCGTTCAGCAGCGTATCGGCGTCGGTCACCGCCGGCGTATCGATCGCGGCGCCGGAGAACACGTAGCGGTCGCCGGATTGGGTATTGAGGATTCCCAGTAACGATCCGAGCTGCGACACCGCGTTCTGCTGCGCAATGGTCTGCCCCGCCCCGTTAAGCGCCAGCGCGCCCCCGGCGGCGGCGTTCTGCACCTGCCCGCCGATGCCGATCAGGGACTGCAGCGCGGTATTGGCGACGCTGATCGTGGTGTTGATCTTGGTCATCGTGTCGGTGAACGCGGAGATGTTGGACAATTGCGCGCGCGCGGCGATCGCAAACCCTTCGTTGGCACCCATGCCGGCATAGGTCGTCGCCTTCTTGCCGGTGGTGAGCTGTGACGACAGCGTGGTGAGCTGATCGTTGAGATTGCGGACCGACTGTCCGAGCACGGTGCTGCCATAACCGATACTGTTGATCGCCATCGAGATCGCCTCAGGTCTGGAGCTGCAGCAGGCTGGTCATCATGCTCTGCACCACGCTCATCACATGCGCATTGGCGGCGTAGGAATTCTGCAGCGCGATCAGGTTCGCCATCTCGGTGTCGATACTGACGCCGGACGTCGCGTTGAATTTCTGCTGCAACGTGGAAACCACCACATCCTGCCCCTGCTTCAGTTGCGTCGCGGCCGCCGCCGCGTTGCTTTGCAGGCTGAGGAATTGCTCCATGAAGGTGCTGATGGTTCCCTTGAACGGCGTGGCGTTGGAGCCGAGCCCGGTCTGCGGCGAGTAGGTGAAGCTGCCCGAGGTCAGTTGCGAATAGATAAAATCCGCGCGCGTGGTGTCGCCCGACGGCGTTACCGGCGCGGTATTGTACACGGTGAGCTTCGACGGGTCGGCCGACAGCGCCGGATTGACCATGATGCGTCCGGCGAGCCCTGTCATCTGCGAGCCGTCGGCCGTGATCCTGCCGGTATAGAGCGAACCCGCATCGGTGAACAACGGCAATTGGGCGACGCCGTTCGCCAGCGACGACGCGGTGGTCGTGGCGGACGCGGCGGTGACGGTCGCCGCAGCGGTATTGTCATCGACCGCGCGCAACGTCGATCCGGAGGGATTGGAAAACTGCAGATGGGCCGCGCCGAGCGCCGCGTTCAACTGCGCCACGACCGACGCCATGCCGCCGGTGAAATTGATTCCGATCACCTGATCGTTCGGATTCGGCGTTGCGGTGTTCGACAGCGGCAGCGCCGCCGGATCGTCCACGCGCACGATCGTGACCTGGTGCTTGGTATTGGTCGCGGCGTCGGTGTAGGTCAGGTTGATGCTGTTGCCCGCCTGCAGGCCGGACAGATCGAGATCGAAACCCGCCGGCGGCCCGGCCACCGCGGCGCCGGGTTTGGTGATATCGGACAGCGAACTTGCGAGCGCCGCGGCCAGCTGGTCGACCTGTGCCTGCGCCTGCACCAGCGTGGTGTCGCGTAGTTTGAGATCGGCGGCGATCTGGCCGGAGCTGATCGCGTTATTGGCGATCAGGTCGAAATTGCCGCCGTTCGGCAGCCTGACCGTGATGGTGCCCGCGCCCGACAGCGCTGGATTGCTGTTCCACCGTGAATTGGCGTTCAGCGTGCCCTGCGAATTGAAGGCCAGCACGGACGCCTGACCGCCGCCGACCAGTTGAATGCCGGAGGTGGTCAAAACCGTGGCCTGGTTGGTATTGTCGGTGACGACGCGGATGTCCATCAACTGCGACAGCCGGTTGATGGCATTGTCGCGCTGATCCATCAGGACGGCCGCGGCCGGATCGGTCGCATTCATGCCCTGCAGCCGCGAATTGAGCTGCGCGATCCGGCTCATCGCGACATTGGCCTGGTCGGTGGAAACGCCGATGTCCTGCTCGACATTGGAACGCAGCGTCTGGATGCCCGTCGTCGTCGCGTTCAGTTGCTGCGCCAGCGACTGCGCCGCCGCCAGCACCTGGGTTTGCGCAGCGCTGGAACCGGAGCTTGCCGATAGCGCCTGCAACGCGCTGGTGAAATTGCTGACGGCGTTCTCAAGCGTGCCGTCCTGGCCCGGGGTGCCGTAGACGTTTTGCAACTGGCTCAGGATGTCAGCGATCTGGTCGGCATAGGCGCCGCCGGCGGTTTCCGTGCGCAACTGGGTCTGGATGTACTGATCGAGCTGGCGATTGACGCCGTTGACGCGCACGCTCGCGCCGTTGCCGGCGCCGGCGGCGAGTTCGATCTGGTTGGCGCTTTGGCTGACATAGCCCGGCGTCTGCGCATTGGCGACATTGGATGATACGATTCCGAGCGCAGCCTGGTTGGCGCGCAGGCCGGCCATCGCGGTGGAGAGGGCTGAACTCAAACTCATGTCACGTCACCGCTGGTATCGTGCCCCGGACGCAGCGCCCTTGCGGCGCGCTGCAGAGCCGGGGGGTCCATCCCCACGTCATTGCCGGGCTTGACCCGGCAATCCATCCTCTTCGACGATTGCTGCGAAACGGACGGGCGCGCGGGTCAAGCATGACGGAAAAAAATCGCCTCCCCCGCTCACCCATCAGCGCAGCACGTTCAGCAGGTCCTGCACCATGCTGTTGGCGGTGGTGATGACCTTGGTGTTCGCCGAATAGGCCTGCTGGGTGACGATCAGCTTGGTGAACTCGTCGGCGATGTCGGTGTTGGAGCCTTCCAGCGACGAGCCGCTGATACTGCCGGAGGCGCCCGCGATGGCCTGGCCGGACTGATCGGTCACCGCATAGGCGCCGCCGTCGAGCGCCTTCAGGTAGTTGGTGCCGTTGAAGTGCGACAGCGTCACCGCGGCCAGATCGATGTTCTGCCCGTTCGAGAATGTGCCGATCACCAGGCCCGAATTGCTGATCGCCACCGATTGCAATTGTCCGGCCGGATAACCGTTCTGCGAAATCTCGTTGATGGTGGCGGTGCCGCCGGTGGTGGCGTATTGCGTGAGCCCGCTGGCACCGATGCTGACCGACACGTTGCCCAGCGTTTGCCCGCCGACCGCGACGCCGGTAAGCGTGATCGAGGGGGAGGTCGGCGCGGTCAGCTTGCCGTTGCTGCCGAACTTGAAGTCCGTGCCGGCGTTGACCCACGCCACCTGGGTGCCGGTCGCGGCCGGATCCTTTTGGTAGAACAATTCCCAGTTGTCGATATGGGACCCGCCGAGCGCGGCGCTGTCGGTCTTGGCCCAGCGCAATTGCAGGTTCACCGGCGTGCCGGACGCATCGTATGCGGTGACGGCGCCACCGCTGATCGACTGGTTCTGGAACAGGGTCGCGTCGTTACCGACCACCGTGCCGGTGCCCGCCACCGTCGGATTGACGCTGAACACGGTGGCGTCGAGACCGCCGGCGGCGGTGATGGTGCCCGCCGCGGCGGTGCTTGCCGCCGCGGTGACCGGCGTGGCGGGAAGGTTGAGACCGTATTGTATCGTGGTGGTCGCCTGCGCCGGCACGAAGCTGTTTTGGAATTGCAGCACCTGCGGCACGTTGCCGAGCGGGTTACCCGTCTTGGAGTCGACCGGGACGCCCATCAGAAAGTAGCCGGCGCCGTTGACCAGATTGCCGTTGGCGTTGACCTGAAAATCGCCGCGCCTCGTATAGTCCGTGACCCCGGTGAAAATCGGCGTGTTGTCCACCGTGCCGCTCGACTTCTGCACCGAGAAGAAGCCATCGCCGTTGATCGCCATGAAGGTGCTCACCGTCGAGGCCGACACCGTGCCCTGCGATGAAACCGTCTGCCTTGCGTAAGCGGTGACGCCGCCCGAGATCTGACGGTCCGGATTGGTCGCCTCCGGCACCAGATCGACGAACGAGGTGTTGATGCCCTTGAAGCCGGTAGTCTGCGCGTTGGCGATGTTGCCGGAAATGTTCTGCAGCGCAAAGGACTGCGCCTGCAACCCGCCCACCGAAGTATTGAGCGCATCGAAGATACCCATAACGTCGTCTCCAAATTCATGCCCGGCGCGGTCAAGACATGGCCGCGATCAGAGGAGACATTGCAGGGGATATGCCAAGGCAAAAAACACAGCGGATTCAACGGCGCCACACCATTGCGGGAGCCCGGCGACCGGCGCACATTTGCCTAGCACGGTAAGTTTTGCCGGGAGAACGACGCACCCACACCCACCGTCGTCCCTGGATTTTTCGAAGCGGATGATCCCGGTCAAGCCCCGCAATGACGCCCGAGATATGTGCAGACCCTACGCCTTCGCGGGACGCCGGCGGAAAATATGGCGTTTCCTACTCCGCCAGTTCGCGCATCACCTTGATCAGATCGGACTTGCCCTCGAAACCGATTCCCGGAATCTCCGGCATGACGACGTGGCCGTCTTCGACGCGAACGGAATCGGGGAAGCCGCCATAGGGCTGAAACAGGTCGGGGTAGCTTTCGTTGCCGCCGAGGCCGAGGCCGGCCGCGATGTTGAGCGACATCTGATGACCGCCGTGAGGGACACAACGGGACGCCGACCAGCCATGCTGGGCCAGCACGTCGAGCGTCCGCAGATATTCGACCAGCCCGTAGGACAACGCGCAATCGAACTGCAGCCAGTCGCGATCCGGCCGCATGCCGCCGTAGCGCAGGAGGTTGCGCGCATCCTGGTGCGAGAACAGGTTCTCGCCGGTCGCCATCGGCCCCGGATAGAATTCCGAGATGGCGGCCTGCAGCGCGTAATCGAGGGGATCGCCGATCTCCTCGCACCAGAACAGCGGATAGTCGCGCAGCATCTTCGCGTAAGCGATGGCGGTTTCGAGATCGAAACGTCCGTTGGCATCGACGGCAAGCCGCGCTTGCGACCCGATCTCCTGCAGTACCGCCTCGATCCGTCCGCGGTCTTCCTCCAGCGGCGCGCCGCCGATCTTCATCTTGACGACGTTGTAGCCGCGATCGAGATAGCCGCGCATCTCGGCCCTCAGCGCCGAATTGTCCTTGCCCGGGTAATAGTAGCCGCCCGCCGCGTAAACGAAGACACGCGGATCGGCGCTGCGGCCCTTGTTGTCGGCGAGCAGGCGGAACAGCGGCTTGCCGGCGATCTTGGCGACCGCGTCCCACACCGCCATGTCGAGCGTGCCCACCGCGACCGAACGTTCGCCATGCCCGCCCGGCTTTTCGTTTGCCATCATCGCCGCCCAGATGCGATGCGGATCGAGATTGCTGCCGGCGTCATCCAGCAGGCTTCCAGGCTCGGCCGCGATGATACGGTCGCGGAAGCGTTCCCGGATCAGGCCGCCCTGGCCATAGCGGCCGTTCGAATTGAAGCCGTAGCCGACGA
Organism: uncultured Bradyrhizobium sp.; assembly: GCF_964252615.1. Lineage (NCBI taxonomy): Bacteria > Pseudomonadati > Pseudomonadota > Alphaproteobacteria > Hyphomicrobiales > Nitrobacteraceae > Bradyrhizobium > uncultured Bradyrhizobium sp. Next base: position 8,419 of record NZ_CAXUNQ010000041.1, on the reverse strand, counting down.
CCCGGCGGCCGTCGCGCTCAACGTCCGTCACAACCGCGACGAGGCTGGCCGTCATCTTTGAAAAGTCGATATACGCGTTGCGGATCGGAGAGGCGATCGGCTTGGTGATTTCGACGACATCGACGATACGCATGGTGTTTTCCTTTTTGGCTTGTTCGTCATTTGCCGGGCGTGGCCCCTGCTGTATGCACACATCTCCGCCGTCATTGCCGGACTTGACCGGCAATCCATCTCCTTTGCAAAGACTGTTGCGATGCGTTGACCGCGTTGGGGACGGCGGCGGTCACGAAGGACTGGCCCGGCCGATCGGTCAGCCACTGGCCGATCAGACGCGCCGTGATGTCGACCCCCGCCGCCGGCGGCGAAGCCCGCGACGATGCGGACCGGTCGCGCGGGATAGTCGTCCGCCGATATGCGCCGCGGAAACGCGGCGACGGCGCTTGCGAGTGCAAGCAATCTACGGCAGTGAAGTTCCATGGCGGGCCCTGGGCGGCGCCAAGGCTATCGCAATGTTCAGGATTCGCGAAAATGCGGATCCTTAGCTCGCCTGTGGCGCCGCCGGGTGGAACACCAGCGCAAAGCCGTCCATGCAATAGCGCAGTCCGGTCGGCTTCGGTCCGTCGTCGAAGACGTGGCCGAGATGGCCGCCGCAGCGGCGGCAATGGATTTCGGTGCGAAGCATGCCCATGGTGCGATCCTTGGTTTCGCCGACGGCGTTCTCCAGCGGCTGCCAGAAACTCGGCCAGCCGGTGCCGCTCTCGAACTTTGTCTCGGAGGAAAACAGCGGCAGGTCGCAGCCGGCGCAGGCGAACGTGCCCTTGCGATGTTCCTTGAGCAGCGGACTGGAGCCCGGGCGCTCGGTGCCGTGCTTGCGCAGGATGTCGTACTGCATCGGCGTAAGCTGCGCGCGCCACTCGGCATCGGTCTTTTCGATCTCGAATTTTTCGGCGGCCTCGGCGGGCGTCATCCGCAGCCAGCGGAACGCGGCAAGCCCGAACAGGCTGGCGGCGGAAGCAAGCAGGATGCGGCGGTCGATCATGGCGGTCTCCGTGGATGCATGCGGTGCATTGACGTAACTACGGCGGGCAATTGCGGAAGTTACATGGCTATGACGGTATTTTTCTCACTTTGTCGCGAGGTTCCTTGTCCCCCGCGCAGGCGGGACCCACCCCTGGCCTCGGCGAAGATTGGCTCAACAGCCCTTAGGAGGCCAACGACGGTGGCTATGGTCACCGCCTGCGCGGGGACGACGCATGATTGTTTACTGCGCCCCGTCACCGGCCTCCGGCGGAGGCGCCGGCCGCGGTTGCGCCCGACCCTTCCCGGGCACCGGCGCCGGCCGCTTGCGCGGCGGCCTGGTCCCGGCCTGGCGGTTGGCTTCGGCCATCCGCGCCTCGCGGATGCGCTCCCTGGCTCGCGCGCCTTCGCGATAGCGCGCCAGCGCGCCGGCGGCTGCGGAGCTTCCGCGCTCCCAGATTCCGACCGCATGGCCGACGATGCGCCCGGTGCGGCCGCCCGCCCACACCAGTTCGAACGGCGAGAACAGCCGCCAGCGCTGGTCGCCCCACAAAATGCTGCGCGCGATCAGTTGTCCGGCCATGGCGGTGGTGTTCAGGCCCTGTCGTCCAAAGCCGCTCGCGACCCAGAGTCCCCGGCGCAACTGCCCGATCTGCGGCATGCCATGCACGGTCCGGCCGATCGCGCCGCTGAAAACCTCGGCGATCTCAACCTTTCCCAGTTGTGGAAAAATCGTGCCGATGCGGCGCTGGATAGCGGGCGCGAACCGCTGCGGCCGCCCCGCCCAGGTGGTTTCCGGGCTCGACCACATCAGCCGGTCGCCCTCGACAATGCGGAAATGGTCGATGCCGTCGGTGTCGGTCACCGATCCCTGGAACGTTACCGCCTCGCCCAGGCGTTCGCCGAGCGGGGCGGTCACCGCCGCATAGCGCCACACCGGCAGCAGCGTCTCCGACAGCCGCCGCAGCGCCGCGCCGAGATGGATGTTGCCGGCAAGCACGATATGCGAGGCGCGCAAACGCGCCTGCGGCGTCACGATGCGCTTGCGGATTCCGGAATAATCGATGCTGACCACCGGCGTATCCTCGAAGATGCGCGCGCCCGCTTTTCGCGCCAGCGCCGCAAGGCCGCCGGCATATCGCCGGCCATCGATCTGGAACGCCTTGGAATAATATACGCCGTGGAAATAGCGCCGGGTCTTCAGTTCGTCGCGGACCCGGTCCACCGGCCAACCCTCGACCTCGGTTCCGAAATCCTCGGCCAGCATCTGCAGCCGGCCGATCAACCGGTCACCGGCGTCGACATTGGAGACTTCCAGCGCGCCTTCGCTGAACCTGCTGAAGGGAATGAGCGTCGCTGCGGCGCGGACGTAATCGGCGCCCTGCTTCGACAGCGCCCATAATTCGCGGGCATCCTCGAAGCCGACCCGCGCGATCAGATCACCGACCGGCACCCCGTAGCCCGGCATCACCGTGCCAAGGAGGTTTCCGGACGCGTTCCAGCCGACGTGGCGGCCCTCGAGCACGGCAACGCTGGCGCCGAGCAATGCAGCCTCGCGCGCCACGGTAAGGCCGGCGAGACCGGCGCCGATCACGCAGATATCGACATCGAGATCGAACGTCAGCCGCACCCGCTCCGGCGCCGCTTCCAACCAGGCTGTGGCGTCATGTCCATCGCCAGCACTTGTGGAAAGTTCCGTCATTGCTTTTACTTACGGACCCGCGCAACGCTTGTCACCTTGTCCCGCGATCAAAGCTTGTACATTAATCGGACCTGAAACGAATCGAGATCGCGCCATGCGACGTTTGATGCTGCTGCGTCACGCCAAGACCGAAAACGACGCGCCCACCGGCCAGGATCAGGACCGCCGCCTCGATCAACGCGGCCGGTGCGACGCCGCCGAGATCGGCGGCTGGATCGCGAAACATCCGCCGTTTCCCGATTCGGTGCTGGTGTCGCCCGCGGTCCGGTCGCACCAGACCTGGGACATCGCCGCGGAGGCGATGCACGGCGCGGCGCCGCCGCCCAAGGTCGCGTTCGTGCCGGAACTTTACGGGGCGGACGTCTCGACGCTGCTGCAGATCGTTCACGCCGCAGCGGCGGACGATCCGCAGCGGCTGATGCTGATCGGACACAATCCCGGTCTGCACGAATTCGCATTCACCCTCACCGGCAGCGGCAATCCCGCCGGACGCACGGCGCTGGCCGACAACCTGCCGACCTCGGGCCTCGTAGTCATCGATTTTGCCATTGAAGACTGGGGCGACGTCTCGTTTCGCGGCGGCCAGCTCGAACTGTTCATCAGCCCGAAACTGTTGAAGGCGGCCCCGGGGAGCTGACATCGTGCCCCGCCTTTCCGTCATTGCCGGGCTTTGACCCGGCAATCCATCCTTTCGAACGACTCCTGGGAAGAGGATGGATGCGCCGGGCCAGGCCTGCGCATGACGATAATTGTGATACGATAATTGTATCAACGGAGGCGTGAGATGTTCAAATCCATTCTCGTCCCGATCGATCTGGCCGACACCGATCTGGCGAAACCCGCCATCGCGGCCGCGGCGACGCTGTCGCAGACCTATGCCGGCTCGGTGCGGCTGTTGAACGTGCTGCCGATGACGCCGGTGATGCTGGCCGAATACGTACCGGCGGATTTCGACGTGCAGCAGCGCCAGTCATCCGAGGAGGCGCTGGTCATCGTCGCGCGCGAATCCGGCATCGAAGCAGCGCGGATCTCCAGCGTGGTGCGCCAGGGCGGCATCTATCACGAAATCCTCGAAGAGGCCGCCGCCATCAAGGCCGATCTCATCGTCATGACCTCGCACCGCCCGGCGATGCGCACCTACTTCCTCGGCTCCAACGCGGGCCACGTGGTGCGCTACGCCAAATGCTCGGTGCTGGTGGTAAGGCATTAGCAGCGTCGTCCCTGCGCAGGCGGGGACCATATGCCGTGTCGCGATGTTTTGCAGCGACGTTGCATTGGCGGTGCGCGACATGAACGCCGGTGGTTATGGCTCGCGCGGGGTGGGACGACTCGGAAGACATGCCCCCTCATGCATCCATTGCGCCCCTGATCCGCTTGCGCGTCAGCGGCAGGTCGCGCAGGCGCTTGCCGGTGGCGGCGGCGATGGCGTTGGCGATCGATGCTGCGGCCGGGCCCTGCCCGGTTTCTCCGCTGCCCAGGAAGGGCTGGCCGGGCCGGTTGATGATATGGACCTCGACGCTTTCCGGCACCGCATTGAAGCGCAGGATCGGATAGGTCTGCCAGTCGGTGCTGGTGATCCGCGTATCGTCGAAGGAGACGCTTTCATAGAGCGTCCAGCTCATCGACTGCAGGATTGCGCCTTCGATCTGGTTGCTCAGCCCGTCCGGATTAACCACCTGGCCGCTGTCGACGGCGGCGACCGCGCGCACCAGGCGCGGACGGCCGGTCTGCCGGTTCACTTCCACTTCGGTGGCGATGGCGCAGTACGCCGCAAGGTTCTTGTAGCGCGCAAACGCAAAGCCGAAGCCGCGATCCGGCGGCGCTTGCCGATCCTTCCGCCATCCGAACGCCTGCGCCGCCTTGTCGATGATGTCGCGCCCGCGGGGATCGTCGAGATGTTTCAGTCTGAACTCGACCGGATCGGCGCCCGCCGCACTCGCGAGTTCGTCCATGAAACTCTCGATCGAGAACACGTTGTGGTAGGCGCCGAGCGCACGCATCGCCGAGATCCGCAACGGCATCGCTGCAATAAAGTGGTGCACCACCTCGGCATTGGGGAATTTGTAGATCGGGATCGCGTTGCGGTCGCCGCCGCCTTCCGGCAGCGGCAGCGGCTTGGGCGCCGGCGGCGCGAAGGGCTGCGCCATGTGCTGCGCCGCCAGCATCGATCCCGCGCCGCCCGGCCGCATCGAATGGGTGTTGCTCCAGACCTCGAAATTCCAGTCGGAAATGGCGCCGCTGCTATCAAGCGACGCCTTCAGCCTGGTCACCATCGCCGGCCCGAACGGCTCCCAGCCGTGCTCCTGCTCGCGCGTCCAGTGCACCCGGACCGGTATTCCAGGCAGCGCGCGGGCGATCAGCGCGGCGTCCGCGGCGGCATCGTCCGCGCCGTTATGGCCGTAGCAGCCGGAGCCTTCCACATGAATGCAGCGCACGCTCGCCGGCGGCATCCGCAGCATCTCCGCGATGCCCTGGCGATCGGGATAGACGCCCTGGGTGTGGGTCCACACCGTCATCGCGCCGTCGACGAAATGCGCCACCGCACAGGACGGCCCGATCGATCCGTGCGCCTGATAGGGCCGCGTGTAGGTCGCTTCGATGGTGCGCGCCGCGGCGAACGACGGGTTGCCCTGGCGGAAAATGGTGGTGTCCTGCGACGGCAGGCCGGTCAGGACGCTGGGCAGATCATCCTGCCTCGGCAGAGCGGCGGTTTCCTGCCACTTCGTCACCGCCGACAGCGCATTCATGGCCTTGATCGCCTGGAATTCCCTTCCGGCCACGACGGCGAGGAAATTGCCGTCGCGCACCACCTTGACCACGCCCGGCAGGTTCTCGACGGCCGCGGTGTCGCACGCCGTCAACTGCGCGCCGTAGCTCGGCGGGCGCACGACGCGGGCGTGCACCATGCCGGGCAGCCGCATATCCTGCACATAGGCCGCGCCTCCGGTGACTTTCGCCGGGATATCGACGCGGCGCACCGATTGGCCCATTATCTTGAATGTTGCCGGATCCTTCAGTTTCGAGGTCGGCTGCGCCTGGACATGCAGCAGTTCGGCTGCGACGAGCTCGCCGTAGCGCAGCCGCCGGCCGTCCGATGCAATCACCTCGCCGTTGCCGGTGCGGAGATTTTCGATCGGCTGATCGAGACGCCGTGCCGCTTCCGCGACCAGCAGGTCGCGGGCCTGGGCAGCGGCGTTGCGGATCGCGGCGCCGCTGTCCTTCATCGAGTTGCTGCCGGAAGTATAGCCTTCGTTGGCGGTGAGCCTGGTGTCGGCGGTGACCACCTTCAACGACTCGAACGCAACGTCGAGTTCCTCGGCGGCGATCTGCTGAAATGCCGTCTTGAAACCCTGACCGAGTTCGGCCTTGCCGGTGAATACCGTGATCCCGCCGCCGGCGTCGATCCGGATCCAGGAATGAAGCAGCGGCGATTGCTTCAGGCTGCCGGGAAGAGCAGGCTCCGGCGCCTTCTGCTCCTGCGCCACCGCCTTGGCGAGCGGGAAGCTGACGACCAGCGCGCCAGCGCCCGCAAGCACGCGGCGGCGGTCGAGAATCACCGGACCTTTCATTGCGCGCTCCCGGTCGATGCATCCGCGCTCTGCATCAGCGCCGCGGCGCGATGCACCGCGCGCAGGATGCGCATATGGCTGCCGCAGCGGCACAGGTTCGGCGCGAGCTCGGCGCGGATCTGTTGGTCGGTCGGTTTGGAATTCCGCTGCAGCAGCGCCTGCGCCCGCATCATCATTCCGGCGATGCAGTAGCCGCATTGCGCCGCCTGCTCTTCCATGAAGGCGCGCTGGATCGGCGCCGGCGCCTCGATGGTGCCGAGCCCTTCCAGCGTCGTCACCTGCCTGCCTTCCAGCAGCAGCAGCGGCGTCACGCAGGACAGCACCGCCTTGCCATCCACGATCACCGTACACGAGCCGCATTGCCCGAGCCCGCAGCCGAACTTCGCGGCGTTGAGCTCAAGGTCCTCGCGCAGCACATAGAGCAGCGGCGTATCCGGATCGGCGTCGATCCGGTGCTCGTGACCGTTGACCTTCAGTGTCGTCATGGCCTGTCTCGCTGGCTTGGATCGGCGGGTGCGTTGTATGGCCCCGCCGAGGTCTGGAGGAAGTGGGCCTGCCCCTGCCGCGCGTCGGCGACGGTGTTTTCAACGCCGGTCCATGCCGGGCCATCGCTGAAGCGGGCGCGCAGATAAGTCAGCAATGCGGCGATCTGCCGGTCGTCCATGCTGGTCGCAAATCCCGGCATGATCGGACTGCGTTCGCCTTCCACCGGTCCTATGCCTGACAGGACGGTGTTGGCCACGTTGCGCGGATCGGGACTGCTGATCCCGGTGGATAGGCGCAGGTTGATGCCGCCATAGGGCGGCGGCCGGTTGCCGTCATGACACCCGGCGCAAGCCGCCGCGTAGATCGAGGCGCCGGCGGTCGCGTCCGGCGGCTGCGGCGACGGCGCGCGCGCCTGGGCGAGAATTTCATCGCCGCGGCGCTTGCGATCCGGCGTCGGCGCGCCGAACACGCCGGCCATATAGAACGCGATGGCGCGGAGATCGCCTGGCGGCGCCGCCGACAGATTGCTCACCACCTGCGCCATCGGGCCGCGCGCGACGCCGTGATCGGGATGCCAGCCGTCGCGCAAATAGGCGAACAAGGCGTCGGCATCCCATGGCACCGGCGACGGCGACTGGCCGTTGATGGCGTAGGCGTGCCAGTTATCGACATCGCCGCCGGCGAATTGCGCGCGTTTTCGCTCCGCGCCGAGCGCATTGCGCGGGGTGTGGCATGCGCCGCAATGCGCCAGTCCCTCCACCAGATACGCGCCGCGATTCCATTCCGCGCTCTGCGTGGGATCGGGCTGCCAGTTTTCGCCGCGCAGGAACAGCAGTTTCCAGCCCGCGATCAGGACGCGCTGATCGAGCGGAAACGCTATCGCGTTGGCGCGCGCCGGCGCATGCACCGGCTGCCGCGTCATCAGAAAGGCATAGAGCGCGCGGTCGTCCTCGTCCGACACGTTGATGAAGTGATCGTAGGGAAAGGTCGGGTACAAATGCCGGCCGTCGCGGCCGACCCCCGACCGCATGGCGCGGCGGAACGCCGCTTCCGGCCAGCGCCCGATCCCGGTCCGCGCATCCGGCGTGATATTGGAGGAATAGATGGTGCCGAACGGCGTCGGCACCGGAAACCCGCCGGCAAAATCCTTTGCTCCGCGCGCGGTGTGGCAATCGCCGCAATTGCCGATCGCCGCGAGTTCACGGCCGCGCTTGACCAGCACCGCATCGAACGCGCCCGGCGCCGGCGGATCGATCGCCGCAATCGCCGGCCGCCAGGCAACGGCGAATGCGGCAACCGCGGCGGCGGCCACGATCGCGGCTGCGATGCTCCACATGATCCGCGCAGACGCCATCCGTTTCCGTCAATCGCCCTGGGTTGCCTTCAACCGGCTTGTACTAGCATGAATGGCGGTATCCGGCGTTTCACTAAATGGATATCGAGCGTTTGCCCGCGGCCGCACCGCGGCGGCGCTTTTAATACAACCTGCGTAATCACGACCTCTCTCCGCATCCCCGCACAGACGCCGGGTATGCACACATCCCGTCATACGCGCGCTTGACGCGCGTATCCATCACTTCGCAAGACTCTTTTGAAGGATGGATTGCCGGGTCAGCCTGCGTTATCACAGGATATGCGCATAACC
>NZ_CAXUNQ010000040.1:0-45842 GCF_964252615.1 uncultured Bradyrhizobium sp. | reverse complement strand
GATCGCGGTGGTCGCGGTGCTGGCTGTTGCCAGCGCTTCGCGGCATTATCTGGTGATGACCATCGGCGAGCGCATCGTCGCCGACTTGCGGCGCGACGTATTCGCGCATCTGATCTCGCTGTCGCCGGCGTTCTTCGATTCGGCGCGCAGCGGCGAATTGATCTCGCGGTTGACCGCCGACACCACCCAGATCAAATCCGCGGTGGGCTCGTCGGTATCGATCGCGTTGCGCAATCTGATGCTGTTCGTCGGTGCCGCCGCGATGATGGTGATCACGAGCCCCAGGCTCTCGGGTTTTGTCCTCTTGGCGATCCCGCTGATCGTGATTCCGCTGGTGGCGTTCGGGCGCTGGGTGCGGCGGCTGTCGCGCAACGCCCAGGATACGCTGGCCGAGGCCACCGCCTATGCCTCGGAACTGGTCGGCGCCATCCGCACCGTGCAGGCCTACACCAACGAAAAACTCGCCAATGCGCGCTTCCGCGGCGAGGTCGAGCAGGCCTATGAAGCCGCGCGCGGTTCCAGCAAGGCGCGTTCGGTGCTGACCGCGATCATCATCTTCATCGTGTTTTCCAGCGTGGTGATGATCCTCTGGGTCGGCTCCCATGACGTGCTGAATGGCGCCATCAGTCCCGGCCGGCTCGGCCAGTTTGTATTATATGCGGCGTTCGCGGCGGCCGGTCTCGGCCAGCTCAGCGAAGTCTGGGGCGAGGTGTCGGCGGCCTCGGGCGCGGCCGAGCGGCTGTTCGAAATCCTGCATGTGAGATCGTCGATCGTGGCGCCGGCGTCGCCGCGGGTGCTGCCGCAGCCGGCGCGCGGCGACGTGGTGTTCACCCATGTCAGCTTTGCCTATCCGACCCGGCCGGACGCGCTGGCGGTCGATAATGTCTCGCTGTCGGTGCGTGCAGGCGAAAAGGTCGCGATCGTCGGTCCGTCCGGGGCGGGAAAGAGCACGCTGTTTCATTTGCTGCTGCGGTTCTACGACCCTTCGAGCGGCGCCATCGCATTCGACGGGGTTCCGATCCGCGATGCCGATCCGCGCGAGGTGCGCGCGCGCATCGCATTGGTGCCGCAGGATTCGGTGGCGTTCGCGGCCTCCGCGCGCGACAACATCCGCTTCGGCCGGCCCGATGCGACCGATGCCGAGGTCGAGCGCGCCGCCGGGCAGGCCCACGCCACCGAATTCATCCGCCGCCTGCCGCGGGGGTTCGAGGCCGAACTCGGCGAGCGCGGCGTCACGCTGTCCGGCGGCCAGCGCCAGCGCATCGCCATCGCCCGCGCCATCCTGCGCGACGCGCCGCTATTGCTGCTCGACGAGGCGACCTCGTCGCTCGACGCCGAATCCGAAACGCTGGTGCAGACCGCGCTGGAGGAATTGATGCGCCACCGCACCACGCTGGTGATCGCGCACCGCCTCGCCACCGTATTGTCCTGCGACCGCATCATGGTGATGGACCAGGGCCGCATCGTCGAGCAGGGCACCCACGCCTCGCTGGTGGCGGCCAACGGGCTCTATGCAAGGCTGGCGCGGCTGCAGTTCGAGGGGGTGTAGGTTGTCGTCCCCGCGCAGGCGGGGACCCATAACCACCGATCTTCGTTATGGGGCAACATGCGGCAACAGCCGACTCTTGCCGCAATCAATAGTGTCTATGGGTCCCCGCCTGCGCGGGGACGACGTAGTGCGGCCTTCCATTCCATCCGCAACACCGGCTTCCCGGATGTCGGGTTCACATCGCCGCCGGCATCGACAAAACCGTTGCGTCGGTAAAACCTGATCGCCCGCGCGTTGTCGGTGTTGACCAACAGCGTGATGCCGTCGGGTGACAGCCTTTTTGCTTCGTCGACCAGCGCGTTGCCGAGATCGGACCCCCAATGCTCGCGGCCGACCACCAACTGGTCGAGATAGCCCGTGGCATCGATGGTGACGAATCCGGCCAGTGCGCCGCTCTGCTCGGCGACAACGATCGTCGCATTCGGCGCCAACTCCCTGCGCCAGCGCTCGCGCCACCACTTTACCCGCGCGCCGAAGTCGATCGACGGATAGGCCTGCTGCCAGGTGTCGCGCCACAGCGCGATCGCGGCGTCTTCATCCGCGGCGCGATAGGAGCGAAGGTGGAAGGACCTCGTCAAGCATCACCTCACCGTTCCGTCAGCTTCAATTCGATGCGGCGGTTGCGCTTGTAGGCCTCTTCGGTGGCGGCGGTATCGAGCGGCTGGAATTCCGCAAAGCCGGCCGCGACCAGCCGCTGCGGCGGCACGCCGAGCGAGACCAGATACTGCACCACTGAAATCGCGCGCGCCGACGACAATTCCCAGTTCGACTTGAACACCGGGCTGTTGGTGATCGGCCTGACGTCGGTATGGCCGTCGACCCGCAGCACCCAGGCGATTTCGGCCGGAATCTGCTTGTCGAGCTCGGTCAGGGCGGTCGCGAGCTTGTCCAGTTCGGCGCGGCCTTCGGAAAGCAGCAGCGCCTGCCCCGCGTCGAAAAACACCTCGGACTGGAACACGAAGCGGTCGCCGACGATCCGGATGTCCGGCCGGTTGCCGAGGATCGAGCGCAGCCGTCCGAAAAATTCCGAGCGGTAGCGCGACAGCTCCTGCACCCGCTGCGCCAGGGCCACGTTCAGCCGCTGTCCGAGATCGGCGATGCGGCCCTGGCTCTCCCTGTCGCGTTTTTCCGAGGCATCGAGCGCTTCCTCGAGGGCAGCGAGCTGGCGGCGCAGCGCCGATATCTGCTGGTTCAGCACCTCGACCTGCGCCAACGCCCGAGCCGACATCTGCTTTTCGGAATCCAGCGCCTTGTTGAGCTCGGTGGCGCGGCCGGCGGCGTCGCTTCCGGCGCCGGCAAGGCCGTCATAGAGCCCCTTGACGCGGTCGCGTTCGGCTTCGGCGGAGGCAAGGCCGGCGCGCACCTGCGAGAGCTGGTCATTGAGGGTAAGCCCGGTGAGCTTTTCCAGCGACAGCAGCTCGTTCAACTGCGCGAGCTTGGCGTTGAGCTGCTCCAGCGCCTTATCCTTGCCGGTGACCTCCTGCGACAGGAAGAACTGCACCACCAGGAACACCGACAGCAAAAATACGATCGACAGCACCAGCGTCGAGAGCGCGTCGACGAACCCGGGCCAGTAGTTGAAACCGCTCTCGTTGCGGCGGGTGCGGGCAAGGGCCATTCAAAAATTCTCCACTCTCGTGTCCCGGACGCGGGTATCCCGACGGATGCGGCGTTCTTCACGCTGCTTGGTAGAATCAGGACCGTTACGAACTCGAAGCGTCAATTGCCGGGCTTGCCCCTGCCGGATTCCCACATCTCGTCATACGCGGGTCAGGCCCGCGCATGACGAAGTTGTTACGGCTCCGGCCCTGCAGCGTTCCGCTCCCGCGAAGTGCGACACGCTGCGCTGCGTCCGGGTACAATGCCAGTTTCTCAATTCTTCTCCGGTTGCCTTGCGAGGCGTTCCAGCAGTTTCCTGATCTCGCGGTTCTGTTCGCCCTGGCCGTCGGCCCATTCCCGGATCATCTGCTGCTCGGTGCGCATATGCGCGACCAGGCCCTGAATCGCTTCGGCGAGATTGGCCATCGCCGCGGTGGTGCCGCGGTTGTTGCCGCCTTCCTCCATCGCCGTGCGCAGCCGCTCGATGGCGTTCTGCAGGTCGCCGCTGGCGCCGGCGGCGCTCTCGCCTGAATATTCCCGTACCGTGGAGGCCAGCCAGTCTTCGAGATCGGTATAGAACCGGTTCTGCGCCTGGCTCGACTGCAGATCGAGAAAGCCCAGGATCAGCGAACCGGCCAAGCCGAACAGCGACGACGAGAACGAAATGCCCATGCCGCCCAGCGGCGCCGCGAGGCCCTCTTTCAGCGTATCGAACAGCGCGCCGGCGTCGCCGCCGACTTTCAGCCCGTCGATCACCTTGCCGACGGAACCCACGGTTTCGATCAGGCCCCAGAAGGTACCGAGCAGGCCGAGGAACACCAGCAGGCCGGTCATGTAGCGGGAAATGTCGCGGGCCTCGTCGAGCCGCGTGGCGATGGAATCCAGCAGATGGCGCATGGTCTGTTGCGAGATGGTCATGCGCCCCGACCGCTCGCCGCCGAGAATCGCCGCCATCGGCGCCAGCAGCGTCGGCCGCCGCTCGATGGCCAGCCCGGGATCGGCGATGCGGAAACTGTTGACCCACGACACCTCGGGATAGAGCCGGATCACCTGCCGGAACGACAGGATGATGCCGATCAGCAGCACCGCGCCGATCAGGGCGTTCAGCCCCGGATTGGCGAAGAAGGCGGTGATGATCTGCTTGTAGAGCACGACCAGGATCAGCGCGCACAGCACCAGAAACACCAGCATCCGCACCAGGAAAATCCGGGGCGAGGACAGTTTTGTCAGTTCGATCTCCATCGTGGAGCGGGCAGTGGGCGCCATATGGCATCAGTCCGGTTTTGGGGGAGCATCGTTTCCGGCCTCAATATGGCACAGGGACGGCGGGAAAACAGACTCGGTCAGGTTGTTTTCACCCGTATCCATGGAACTTCAGGATGAAACCGGGCTTAAACATCAGCGTATTTCCAAAATAGTTTGGCGTTTGAGGCTGTTAGCGGGATTTGCATGCTTATTTTATACTTCGAAGCTTTGGCCGCGATCGCAGTGTCGCTGTCGGTACTGATGGCGGGTGCCTGGGTGGTGCAGCAGCACACCGGCAATTCCGGCTGGGTCGATACCATCTGGACGTTCTCGCTGGGGCTGGTCGGCGCCGGCGGCGCGCTGTGGCCGGCGGGGGGTGCTGCGCCCAACGCGCGGCAATGGCTGGTGGCGGCGCTGGTGGCGATCTGGTCGCTGCGGCTCGGCTCGCATATCGCCGCGCGCAGCGCCGCGATCACGGACGATCCGCGCTATGCCGCCTTTGCCAGCAAATGGGGCGTCGACTCCCCGCGCAAGATGTTCATCTTTTTGCAGAACCAGGGGTTGGGTTCGATCCCGCTGGTGTTTTCCATTTTTGTAGCGGCGCGGTTTCCATCTGACGTGCTGCGCATCCAGGATTATCTCGGCGCGCTGATCCTGCTGATCGGCATTGCCGGCGAAGCGCTCGCCGATTCGCAGTTGAAAAACTTCCGAACCGATCCTGCCAACAAGGGCCGCGTCTGCGATGTCGGGCTGTGGCGCTGGTCGCGGCATCCCAATTATTTCTTCGAATGGTTCGGCTGGCTCGCCTATCCGGTGATCGCAATTTCGACCGGCTATCCCTGGGGCTGGGCGACGCTGCTGGCGCCGGTGTTCATGTACTGGATCCTGGTCCATGTCACCGGCATTCCGCCGCTTGAACAACAGATGCTGCGTTCGCGCGGCGCGCGGTACCGCGACTACCAGACGCGTACCAGCATGTTCTTTCCATTGCCGCCACGTAAAGGAGCGATCTGATGAGTTTCGTTTCCTCGATTATCGGCACTGCCGAGCGCGTGCCGCTGCCCGACATCGTGATCCGCGCCGCGATCCAGCGGCTGTGCTCGCGCACCGCCACCAGACTCGCCAGCGGCAACGCCGAGAGCGACGCCTCGTTCGCCGACGAGATGGCCGCGCGCCACATCGCCGAATATACCGACGAGGCCAACGCGCAGCATTACGAGGTGCCATCGACGTTCTTTGCCAAGGTGCTGGGCCCGAACCTGAAGTATTCGTCGTGCTTCTACAAGGAGCCGGCATCGACATTGAGGGAAGCCGAAGAAGAGTCGCTGCGGCAGACCGTCGAGCATGCCGACCTGCACGACGGCCAGTCGATCCTCGAACTCGGCTGCGGCTGGGGCTCGCTGTCGCTGTGGATGGCGCGGCAGTTTCCCCACGCGCAGATCACCGCGGTGTCGAATTCGCATTCGCAGCGCATCCATATCGAAGCCGAGGCGGCGGCGCGCGGACTGAAAAACCTGCGCGTGATCACCCAGGACATGAATGTGTTCGATCCGCAGCTCACCTTCGACCGCGTCGTTTCGGTGGAAATGTTCGAACACATGATGAACTGGCACGAACTGATCGTGCGGGTGCGCTCCTGGCTCAATCCCGACGGCCGCTTCTTCCTGCACATCTTCACCCACCGCGCCGGCGCCTATTTGTTCGACCGCGCCGACCGCGAGGACTGGATCGCGCAGCATTTCTTCACCGGCGGCGTGATGCCGAGCCATCATCTGATCCGGCAATATGCCGATCTGTTCGAGGTCGAAAAGGAATGGCGCTGGAGCGGCGTGCACTATCAGCGCACCGCGCAGGACTGGCTTTCCAATTTCGACGCGCACCGCGCCGAGATCAACGGCATTCTCCGCCCCATCTATCGCGGCGACACAAGCCTGTGGATGCGGCGCTGGCGCTGGTTCTTTTTGGCGACCGCCGGCGTGTTCGGATATGCCGGCGGCAGCGAATGGGGGATCAGTCAGTACCGGATGAAGGCGGCGTGAAATCCGGTTCGTCATTGCCGGGCCTTATGCCGGCATCCACGTCTTTCTTTCCGATGTGGAGCAAAGACGTGGATGGCCGGGACAAGCCCGGCCATGACGATGAAGGCGCTGCCCGGCCCTTGCGCCGGGCATGACGTAGACCGCGCCGTCATGCCGGGCCTTGTGCCCTCCGCGCGGATAACAGCTGAGTCACGATCGTGTGAGATCGCAAAACTCTCCGCGCGTTCAATGCGCTAGGGCTGTGTGACATTGAGCCGCCGCAAAATATGTTGCATTGCAACTGAAGCTGTCTAACTTCCATCCCATCAAAGATGCTGCGGAGTCGCGAGGCGAAGCTGCGAGCCTTGCGGTTCGCGGGGGTTTGGCGCGTGCGTCCGCGCAAACAGGAATTTCTGAAAGCTGATGACACGTTTCAACATACGACCGGCCTCGGCTGCTCTTCTGGTGTTCGGCCTCGCGCCGCTTCTCGGTGGATGCGACGATCCGAATGTCGCGGCAGCAGCCACGCCGCAAACCGCCGAGCCCGAAGTGAGCATCGTCACCGTGGTTCCGCGCGCGCGTGCCATCGTGCGCGAATTGCCGGGGCGCATCGCGCCGACGCGGATCGCCGACGTGCGGCCGCGCGTATCCGGCATCGTGGTCGAGCGCACCTTCAGTCAGGGCAGCGAGGTCAAGGCCGGCGATACGCTGTACCGGATCGATCCGCGGCCGTTCGACGTCGAGTTGCAATCCAATGAGGCGGCATTGGCGCGGGCGATCGCGGTGTACGACCAGGCCGCGCAGCAGGCGCGGCGCGTTGCGCTGCTGACCAGCCAGCGCGCGACCACCGAAGTGGAAAACGAGAAGGCCATTGCGGCGATGCGCCAGGCCGAAGCCGACGTCGCCGGGCGCAAGGCCGACGTCGCGCGCGCCAGGCTCAATCTCGATTATGCCACCATCCGAGCGCCGATCGACGGCATCGTCGGTGCCGCGCTGGTGAGCGAGGGCGCGCTGGTGGTGCAGAACGACGCATCGAACCTCGCGACCATCCAGCAGCTTGATCCGATCTATGCGGATTTCACGCAATCGGTCGGCGAACTCCATCATCTGCGGCGTTCCTTCGACAGCGGCGACCTGGAACGCATCGCCCCCGGCGCCGCCAAGGTCCGCCTGGTGCTCGACGACGGCACGCCTTATGCGCTCACCGGCAAGCTGCTGTTCTCCGATGCCAAGGTCGACGCCCATACCGGACAGGTTACGCTGCGCGGCGAATTTCCCAACCCGAAGCGTGAATTGCTGCCGGGCATGTATGTCCGCGTGCTGATCGAGCAGGGCATCGACAGCGACGCGATCGCGGTGCCGCAGCAGGCGATCCAGCGCAACAGCGGCGGCGGCAGCGAGGTGTTCATCGTCAAGGCCGACAACCACGTCGCCACCCAGCCGGTGCGCACCGGATCGGTGCAGGACGGCCAGTGGTTCGTGACCGAGGGCTTGAAGTCGGGCGACCGCGTGGTGGTCGAAGGCTTTCAGAAGTTCGCCGCCGGCGACAAGGTCAAGCCGCAGGCCTGGACCGAGGCCGACGCGTCGGCAGGCTCGGGGCCGGATCACACCACGCAAGCGCGCCGGTAAATTCATGATCGTTGTTGATCGCGCGTCCGCGCGCCACACATCAGATGTCGTCCCCGCGAAGGCGGGGACCCATACGCCGTGTCGTTTCAATTTGAACGATGTCGTTGCAACGTTCGTGCGCAATCATAGACGCCTGGGGTTATGGGTCCCCGCCTTTGCGGGGCCGGCGGCGGAGTGTGCGGCGAGGCAGAGGTAAGGCGATGCCCGCTTTCTTCATCGACCGGCCCATCTTCGCCTGGGTCGTGGCCCTCTTCATCTGCCTGATCGGCGTGATCGCGATCCCGCGGCTTCCGGTGGCGCAGTATCCGATCATCGCGCCGCCCTCGATTTCGATCTCCACCAGCTATCCCGGCGCCTCGCCGGAAAACCTCTACAACAGCGTGACGCGGCTGATCGAGGAGGAGCTGAACGGCGCGAACGGCATCCTGAATTTCGAATCCACCAGCGACGCACTGGGCCAGGTCGACATCGTGGCGAACTTCGTGCCCGGCACCGACACCGGCATGGCGTCGGTGGAGGTGCAGAACCGAATCAAGCGCGTCGAGGCGCGGCTGCCGCGCGCGGTGATCCAGCAGGGCATCCTGGTCGAGGAAGCCTCCAGCGCCGTGCTGCAGATCGTCACGCTGCGCTCGACCGACGGCAGCCTCGACGAGGTCGGCCTCGGCGACTTCATGATCCGCAACGTGCTCGGCGAAATCAGGCGCATTCCCGGCGTCGGCCGCGCCACGCTGTATTCGACCGAGCGCAGCCTGCGCATCTGGATCGATCCCGCAAAGCTGGTCGGCTACGGCCTCACCGCCGACGACGTCACTAGGGCGATCAACGCGCAGAACGCGCAGGTCGCCTCGGGAAGCGTCGGCGCCGAGCCGTCCACGCCGGCGCAGAAGATATCCGCGCTGGTGCTGGTCAAGGGCCAGCTCGGCACGCCGGACGAATTCGGCGCCATCACCTTGCGCGCCAATCCCGACGGTTCGACCGTGCGGCTGCGCGACGTCGCCCGCATCGAGATCGGCGGCCTCGGCTACCAGTTCACCACCCGCCTGAACGGCAAGCCGACCGCCGGCCTGTCGGTGCTGCTGTCGCCGACCGGCAACGCGCTGGCCACCGCGAGCGCCGTCGAAGCCAAGATGAAGGAACTGGCTAAATTCTTTCCGGCCAATATCGCCTACGAGATTCCCTACAACATCACGCCGGTGGTCAAAGCCTCGATCGAGAAGGTGCTGTCGACGCTGGTCGAGGCGGTCGTGCTGGTGTTCGTCGTGATGTTCCTGTTTCTGCAGAACATCCGCTACACCATCATTCCGACCATCGTGGTGCCGGTGGCGCTGCTCGGCACCTCGGCGGTGCTGCTGCTGGCCGGTTATTCGGTCAACATGCTCACCATGTTCGGCATGGTGCTGGCGGTCGGCATTCTCGTCGACGACGCCATCGTGGTGGTGGAGAATGTCGAGCGCATCATGGCGGAGGAGGGGCTGCCGCCGAAACAGGCCACCCGCAAGGCGATGGCGCAGATCACCGGCGCCATCGTCGGCATCACGCTGGTGCTGATGGCGGTGTTCGTGCCGATGGCGTTCTTTCCGGGATCGGTCGGAATCATCTACCGGCAGTTCTCGGTGACCATGATCGCGGCGATCGGATTTTCCGCGCTGCTGGCGCTGTCGTTGACGCCGGCCTTGTGCGCGACGCTGCTCAAGCCGGTGGCGGCCGGCGGCGGCCACGCGCGCAACGGCCTGTTCGGCTGGTTCAACCGCGGCCTCGATTCGGTGAAGCATCGCTATTCCGGCACGGTGGGCTGGTCGCTGCGGCGCACCGGACGCCTGATGCTGATCTACGCCGCGCTTTTGCTCGGGCTCGGCTGGGCGTTCGGCCGGCTGCCCGGCGGCTTCCTCCCCGTCGACGACCAGGGCTTCATCACCACCGACGTGCAGACGCCGTCGGACTCATCCTTCAACCGCACGGAAGCCGCGGTCGAGCGCGTGGAAAAATACCTGGCGCAGCGCGCCGGCGTCGAGAACGTCACTTTCCTTACCGGCTTCAGCTTTCTGGGCCAGGGCATCAACACCGCGCAGGCGTTCATCACGCTGAAGGATTGGTCCGAGCGTCCTTCAAAAGATTCCGCCGCCGCCATCGTCGCCGACATCAACAGGGACCTGTCCTCGATCCGCGACGCCAGGATCACGGCGCTGCAACCGCCGCCGATCGACAATCTCGGCAATTCCTCCGGCTTCAGCTTCCGCCTGCAGGACCGCGGCCAGAAGGGCACTCCGGCGCTGGCCGGTGCCGCCGACCAGCTCATCGCCGGCGCCAATGCCAGTCCGGTCCTGCAGAAGGTCTACGTCGAAGGGCTGCCGCCGGGTCCGCAGGTCAACCTGATGATCGACCGCGAGAAGGCCGGCGCCTTCGGCGTCACCTTCGAGGACATCAACAGCACGATCTCGACCAACCTCGGCTCCAGCTACGTCAATGACTTTCCGAACCGCGGCCGCATGCAGCGCGTGATCGTGCAGGCCGATTCCGGCGGGCGCATGAATGCCGACGACATCCTGAACTACAACGTCAAGAACAGCCGCGGCCAGCTGGTGCCGTTCTCGGCCTTCGCCGCCGTGGAATGGTCGAAGGGGCCGACCCAGATCGCGGGATTCAATTTCTATCCGTCGGTGCGCATCAGCGGCGAGGCGAGGGCGGGCTACACTTCGGGCGATGCGATCGCCGAGATGGAGCGGCTCGCCGGCCAACTGCCGCGCGGTTTCGGCTATGAGTGGACCGGGCAATCGCTGCAGGAAAAGCTCTCCGGTTCGCAGGCGCCGTTCCTGCTCGGCCTATCGGCGCTGGTGGTGTTTTTGTGTCTTGCCGCGCTCTACGAGAGCTGGACCATTCCGCTGGCGGTGCTGCTCACCGTGCCGCTCGGCATTCTCGGCGCGGTGCTCGCCGCGGCGCTGCGCGGCCTGCCCAACGACGTCTATTTCACCGTCGGCCTGGTCACCATCATCGGGCTCGCCGCCAAAGACGCCATCCTCATCATCGAATTCGCCAAGGATCTGCGCGCCCAGGGCAAGCCCTTGATCGAAGCCACCATGGAAGCCTGCGCCCTGCGCTTCCGTCCGATCCTGATGACCGGCCTCGCCTTTGTCTGCGGCGTGCTGCCGATGGTGATTGCCGGCGGCGCCGGCGGCGCCAGCCAGCAGGCGCTCGGCACCAGCGTGATGGGCGGCATGATCGCGGTGGTGATCCTGGCGCTGCTGATGGTGCCGGTGTTCTTCGTGAGCGTGACGCGGTTGTTCGGGCGGGGCGGGGAGGCGGAGGCGGAGCGGTCTCTTCCCTCCCCCCGTGCGGTCAAAGGTGATGCGGACGAAGTTCGCGCCCATTCTTGATCCATATCAACCGCTGGGTCGCTCGACGATGCCATTCGAAGCAGCCGCAAGTGACGGCAAGCCGGCGCCGTGAGGATTGCCAGTACCTCTCCGATGGCGCCGGCTTGGCCCCGCTGATGCACGAGCAAAATCGCCCTTGTGTTCGGCGTGATCTTGCGTTCGAGATCGGTATGCAGGTCGTCATCGGCATCCACCAAGACCGGCCGGCCACCCGCGAGGATGATACTGCTCGGGTCGGCGGCAAATGCAAAGCCTGAACACAGCACGTCGTCTCCCGGCTTGATGCCAAGTGCCATGAGACTGACTGTCAGGGCTGCGGTGCCACTCGAAACAGCGAGGGCATGCTTGACCTTGAGGAATTCGCAAATCGCCGCTTCGAAGCGCCCGACTTCCGTATCCTGGATTAAACGACCGTCGTAACGAAATAGGAGCTTGCGTTCGATCACGCGTTTGATCGCGTCCAGTTCGCTGGTCCCTATATCTACATCTCCTTTGTCGAATCGAGGCCAGCGCGTGGCGCGCACCGGAGGTCCGCCGCGAATCGCAAGCTCGGCATTTGGCAGGGAATGAGCATCCATCTGCTACTTCAGAGCGAGTTATAATAATTATACATGCATAAATAGTTTTTGCTTGACGCAAGTCCATGTTGTAAAGCTGTCATAAATCATTCACAGCGAGTGAACGTCCTTGTTGAAGGCGCCGCGCTGCGTATCAAGCTGGTTTGGGCCGAGCCGTTGATAGACAACAGTATTCTCATCGCGGTGCTCGGGGCCGCCGTTCTCAACGCGGGTTGGAACAGTGCCGTCAAGATTGGCGGAGACCGCGTCGTCGTTATGGCAATGGTTACGTTTGCCGGGAGCCTGGCGTCTCTCCTCGTATTTCCGTTTACGGTGATGCCTGCCGCGGCGTGCTGGCCTCTTCTCGTCCTCTCAATCGGTGTCCATACAGCGTACCATTTCATGCTTCCGATCGCCTACAACCATGGCGATCTCGGCCAGGTCTATCCGATAGCCCGCGGGTCGGCGCCGTTGCTGGTGACGATTTGCGCAGCCGTGATCTTTGGAGAAGTCCCGAGCGTCTTCGCGCTGCTCGGCGTCATCATCTTGGCGGGCGGCGTGATCTATACGGCGTTCGGGCGGAGGGGACAGGCGGATACCAAAACCATCGTCTTCTCTCTAGCCACCGGTCTGTTGATCGCCTGCTACACCGTTGTTGATGGTGCAGGTGCACGCATGTCGGGATCGGCATTTGGCTTCGCCGTCCTGCTCACGATCGGCGACGGCGTCGCCACGCTAATCATCGTGCTGTGGTGGAAAGGGGCTTCCATATTTCGTATGGATCAGAAAACGATCGCTCTGTGTTCGGTGGCTGGAATGATGCAGATCTCAGCCTACTGGATAGCGGTTTGGGCGCTGGCACGCGCGCCCATGGGATCAGTTTCGGCGCTGCGCGAGACCAGCGTGTTGTTTGTTGCGCTGATATCGACGTTTATCCTGCGGGAGCGTGTCGGTATCGATCGCATCGTGACGGCCGTGCTGGTCTGCATCGGTATTGGACTCATCCGGATAAGTTGAGCGGTTTGATTGCTGATCAGATCCTCGGCCGGATGCAAAACCCGTACTCGATCACTCGCACCATCGGAATTGAGAGATGCGGCGCAGTAATCCATTGTTGCGGCAATATTCCAGCCAGGGATCAGAATGACTGCTTCGATCAATCACTTCGGCGTTGTTGGCGGCGGTGCCTGGGGCACGGCCCTCGCCTTGCTTTTCAATCGCGCCGGTCGTCGCGTCACGCTATGGATGCGCAGTCCCGATCTTGCAGATCAGCTACGGAAGGATCGCGAGAACAAGGCTTATCTGCCGAGCATAAAAATTGACGCACGCATCGGGATCACGGCGGACATCACCGACCTCACCTCTTGCGATGTACTGGTACTGGCTGTTCCTGCTCAGCAAACCCGTCGGGTATGCAAGGTACTGCTTCCTTACCTGGGCGACGACAAGACCCTTATTGCGGCAGGCAAGGGAATCGAACTGGTCACGCATAAACTGATGAGCGAGGTCATAAGCGAGGAGTTGCCTGGCTATCCGGTCTACGTTCTGTCCGGGCCGAGCTTCGCCGTCGAGATCGGGCGCGGACTTCCGTCCGCATTGACTCTCGCCGGAGCGGACGGCGTGCAGGCCATGGCACGGGCCATCTCATCGCCATCCTGCCGGATTTATACTACCGATGACGCATTAGGCGCGCAGATCGGGGGGGCCATCAAGAACGTTCTGGCGATTGCCTCCGGCATCGTTGTGGGACGAGGCCTCGGCGAGAATGCGCGGGCGGCCCTGATGACGCGAGGTCTGACCGAGATCATGCGGCTGGGCAATGCCTTGGGCGCGAGGCCACAAACCCTGATGGGCCTGTCAGGGTTCGGCGACGTCGTGTCCTGCTGTACAAGCACCCTGTCGCGCAACATGTCGCTTGGTATCGCGCTTGGACAAGGGCGAGACTTGAGCGATGCGCTGAAAAGCGCGGGCGGTGTCACCGAAGGGGTTGCGACGGCGACTGCTGTTCTTGGGCTGGCTGCGATGCTCAATGTCGATATGCCGATCGTCTCTGCGGTCGAGACGGTCTTGCATGGAAGGGCATCCATCGACGATATCTCTTCGCGCTTGCTGTCACGCCCGCTGCGTCACGAGACGGAACCGATCTTCGAAGACCTGATGCAATCATAGCCCGCTACCGCCTGATGGCAAACGCAAGTCATTGAGTCGCTGCTCGCTGTCTATTGCCAGGCAATGGATCTTCTTTTGAACGGCTCTCAGGTCGACGGACGCGGTCAAGCCTCGCGCATGGCGCGCCGGCCGGGTTTCGGCGTGCCTTGTCGCAGGCTTCAGCGCGGTCCCCAGTTCATGTCGCACTCCGGCACCTTGGGGATCGCGCCCGTCACGGGCGGCTTCGGGAAATACTCCGTCGTGACTTGGACGCGTTCGGCGCTCTCAGCGTCGAACAGCAAGGAAATAAGTTGCAGCGCCTCGTCGAGGCCGGACGAGATGCCGCCCCCGGTCAACCGCTTCTCCTCGCCGCCAGGGGTCTGCCGTTTCGAGACCAGGAAGCGCGGGTGGGTGGTATCCACGGTGACGTCCGGGAATTTCTGCAGGCATGCGACGAAGGCCCAATGCGTCGTCGCCTTGTGATGATCCAGCAGGCCCGCACGCGCCAGCAATAGCGCGCCCTCGCATACCGAGCACACCCATGTGGCGTGGCGTGCGATGCGGCGGAGATATCGAAGGTACGGTGAATCGGGATCCCTCATGATGTCTTCGAGCGCTTCGGGTTTGCCCCCGGGCACCCACAGGATATCCAGCGCCGGCTCGTCAGCGAAACTCCCGCCGACCGTGAAAGTCACGCCGTTGATGGATGTGACGGGCTTGCCGTTCGAGGAGACCAGGACGGTTTTCAGAGCGTTGCCGTTCTGGCCGGCCCAGTAGAACATCTCCAGCGGGCCCGCGACGTCGAGCAGATTGACGCCTTCGTAGACGGGTATTCCCAGTTTCATGGCAAAACCTCCCTGATGCGGCGTTGTTGCGCCGGCCAGCCGCGGGCGCGCGCTGCGGCGATGCGCAGGGCCTTGCCGGGACCGCGCCAACGCCACCCCAGCGGGGCCGGGCTTTCCAGCCGTTCGGCGGCGACAAACAGCGCCGCGACCGCCATCGCCATGACGTGAGCGGGCCCTACGCAGAGGATCAGCAGCATCAACGCCCAGCACGCACCGACACAGGACGCTCCGTTGATCAGCCCGAACCCGAACGCGTCACGGTCCGCCGCCGCGCCGAAAGCGGCGAGACGGGGTTGGCGGTGGCACCGGTTCAGGCACCATTGCTTGGCGGGCGAAATCTGCCACCCCGCTGCAATGGCGGCCGCCAGGCCGAGGCCGATCAGCGGCGTCGGTAAAGCCGGCAGCGCGACCAGCGCGACGGCTTCAAGTCCGACCCCCGCAGCCAGCCATACCCCTGTATAACCGGCGACGAAAAGAAGCGTCGCCCGTGCGCGGCGCCTCGCGAAGCTGCGGTCGCGAACCCGGCGCAGCGGCGCGATGATCAGAGGCGGCATCATGGCGGCAACCATCAGCGCCCAGCCGGACGCGAGCGCGCCGGGAGCGTTGAGCATGAGCGCGGCGTCGAGCGGAAGCGACGGCGGCGCCCAGAGCTTCCCGGTCGCGCACAGCGCGGCCGGACTTGTGCCGCCGGTACCCAGCATCAGCGCCGACCAGGCGATACAGCACGTCGTCCAGAGCACGACACGCCACGGTTCGGCCCGGGGTACGCCTTGCATGTTACACTCCGCTAGGCGGCCTGCCGGAAGATGCTGATGCGGCCGACGCTGACGTTCGCGGCGTCCGGCACGGGCCTGCGCGGCACCAGCCGGACGTGAAGCTGGGAGGCATCGAAAGTGCCGGCCAGATGCAGCGTGTCGACGATATGGGTGATCTCGAGCACGAAGGTAAGGCCATTGCCCGAGTGCTTGTCATCGGCCGCGGTGGCCTTGCTGACGCCGAACAGCGCAATGCTGCCCGCCTTGAGCTCGGGATGGCTGGCCGGGTCATCGCCGTCGGGAACGTTGATGTAGACGCTGAAGACGGTGGCATCGTTGAGGCCGCGCACGTTCTCCAGATTGAGGAAGATGCGGTCCGGCGGGGTAGTCGATTCCAGCGTCAGGCTTTCGGTGACCTTGTTCTTGACCTCGGCGTCGAGCGCGACCGAGGTCCTGGCCTCGGTACCGGTCATGCGCACGCTTTCGGTGTTTGCGCCGAGCAGTTCGACGGTCTTGGGTCCGGCCATGGCGGTCCTCCTGACGACGGATTCGGTTTCCGGCACGCCTAGCCTGCGCAGCCGTGCGACCAGTTGCGGCGTCGCCGACGGCGGCGAGACGTCGTCATACCCATAACCGAGCTTCGACAGGTCGCTCATGTCGCCGGGCGTGTAGGCGAGGCTTTCGCCGCCCGGCATCGGCATGGCGAACGCACGCTCGCCGATGCCGGCCGGTCCGCCGACCCATTTTGCGTCGGTCGGATCGCCTTTGGAAGCCGGGATTTTTCGCCATACCTCCCACAGCCGGTCAATGTTCGAATGATGCAGGTAGAAGATCGGATCAAGCCCGGCGAGGTCGGGCCACGACATCAGGCCCAGCGTCGTTTGGTCGCCGCCGCCGACAAGTCCGTGGACGTTGTCATGCGGCTGGGTTTCGACGCCGCCATGGACGTCGCCGCCGTGACTGAATCCGGTATCGACGCCGCCAAAACCCTGGCTGCCGCCGCTCCCGGCGCCGATGAAGTCGGGATCGCCGAGGGCGTTCAGGTCGACTTGATCCATCGGCACGTAGACCTTGCCGTCGCCGTCCGGACCATAGCGCGCCACGACATACAGCGGGTTGTCGCCTTCCCCGTCGGGCCAGTCCTCGGATGCGAAGGCGGGCGGCAGCGGATTCTGGTTCGGCTTGAAGTAATTCCAGTACGGAAGCGCCCAGTCGGCCGGCCCGCCGAGTTTGACGACCTCGTCGCGAATGATCGCTTCGAAGGCGAGCAGATAACCGCGATGCCACGGCAGGAAATACCAGCTTCCGTGCTGGCACTGCTTCCAATAGGTCGCAACGTCGGAATTGCTCGGCATCGGCTCGGTGGAGTTCAGATAGCCGAGTTGCTTCCACCACGGCCGATAGAAACCGTGAATGCCGCCGTAGAACCTCCAGCTGGTGGGCTCGGCGAGCGGCCGTGCCTTCATCGCCTTGACGCCGCGGGCGTACCAGAGAATGGGATCGGCCCAATCGCCGCCGAGCTCCCAGACATTCTTCCGCATGTTTGCCATATCAATATCCTCAAATTCTAAAAAGCGATGCAATGTGGCGGGCGAGTCTAAAAACAATCACTACCACGAAGGAACGGCTGGCGTAATCCGGCTCCGCGAAATTACCTGCGCGCGCGCCGCGGCGCAGGGCCGCATGTTTCATACCGACGGGGCGGCCGCTCAATCCGGCCCGCGGCGTTCCGACGACCATGGGAAATTGATGTAGCGGTCGCGCGTGTCGTAGCAGATGTTGCCGTACATCTTCAGATAGGCGCCGCGGCGCGCGGCATCGCGATAGACCGCCGCCGGATCCGCGAGGTCCGCTTCATAGGCCGCGATGTTGTCGCGCGTCAGCGATTTCGGAAGGATATCCATCGCCTGGGGAATGCTCCTTCCTTCCAGCCAGTCGGCGGCATGCTGCCCCATGGCATAGCCGAACACCGGCGAGGCGAGACTGATGCTGGCCTTGTAGGGACCGCCGCGCTTGATCTCGGCAATGGCTTCCGGCTCGCCGTCGATCCCGCCGAGGAACTGGTCGGGCCGCGCCTTGCCGGCCTGGCGCAGCGCGGCGAGCGCGCCGAGCACCACGGTATCGGCGCCGAGCACGACATCGACGCTCGGATTGGCGAGCAGGATGGTGCGCATCATCGCAGCCCCGCCTTCCTCGTTGACCGTCAAGGGCGAGATGTCGGCGACGATGGTCACGCCGGGAAGATCCTTCAACGAGTCCCGCATCGCGGTGAAGCGCGGCGCGAGAAACTGCAGGCTGTCATGGGTCAGAACGACCACGTTTGCCTTGCCGCCGAGACGTTCGCGGATATAGCCGGCAGCCACGTCGCCCAGCACCTTGCCGGTCAGATATTGCGGGGCATTGAGCAGCGACGTCGCAGGCGGCGGCACCACGGCGCCGACATAGGCTCCGGCCCAGATCAGCCGCTGCAGGTGCGGCGCCAGCGAGGGCGGGTCGACCGGCGCGGCGACGACGGCGCCGACGCCGGATCGGCTGAACTCGCGGACCTGCTCGATCATTGCGGCGGGGTCGTTGTTCGCAACGGCGACGCGATAGTCGAGCTGCCGGTCCTTTGCGGCCGCAGCCAGTCCATGCGCGACGCCCTGCATGAATTGCCGCTGATTGTCCTGGGCGAAAGCGAGTACTTTTTCCAGCCCGGGCGGCGTGCCGCATCTTGCGGCATCCGGATCGAACGGCGGAAGCCGCACCGGCCTGGTGAGGCCCGGCGGACCGTCTTGAGCGGACGATGGATCGACCGCCGCGCGGCAGGCGGCCGCCAGGACCAATGTCGCGGCGAGCCAGATCGGTCGCGCGGTGCGATGAAAAACCATCCTGCCTCCGACGGAAACCCGTCAATCGAAGTTCAATGTATTATCAGGATGCTGCGGGAAGCGAGTCGCAAAAAGCCTGGCCTTTTGCTCGCCATGCCCGGCCTTGCCGGGCATCGTCGCTACCTGCTCGCGCAAGTGTTGATGCCGCCGCATCGTCGGAAAGCTACGCAATCACACCAAGGGTAGCATCGGCAACAAAGCTGACAGCACCGTGAGCGGTGGCCAAGGTCTGAACCTCGCTCGCGATCTGTTAGACTCTCGGGGCGTGATCGAGGTGGTGCTCTTGCAAGACTTGACTCGCGACGCGTAAGCGCGGTTTGCGCTGTTTACAGAGCAAGGATCTTTACTTGTAAAGAACCGCCGTGACCAAACCCATCAGGATTTCTTAACAGTTCTTTCAAGAGCCGATCACCACTAACATTGTGTACCGGAAGGGACGCCGGCATCTCGCAACCAAGCGATGACCTCTTTGCGTCCGAGAAGAGTATAGATTCCTCCAGAACCGCAAAGGCCCCTGTTCGGAAAAACCTGCGCAATTGGAAGCCCACGCGATACGATGCCAACCGGCATCAAGCGATCGCCCTGTCTGAGATACGTAGGACCGCCGCTATCGCCGCCACATGTGTCGCGAATTTCTCCGTCGGTACGTCCGGCTCCTAAGATTATTTCTTTAAGCGGTGTGCATCCCAGGGCCTGTGCAAGCGGTTGCGCACAGGTCAAGGTATTCACACCGACTTCGGCTTCCCGCCGTTGCCCTAGGGAGCCGGGCATATCACCAACAAAGCCGTACCCTGCGACTAAAAGCCGCGCAGGCGGCGCTAATATGTATGTGCTGGCGAGCTTGATGTCATCGATAAGGCTGTAATCATCGCATGGCCGCTCATTGACCTTCGCGGGAAGTAGCAGCCCACTATTCAGCGCAAGTAGTGCGAGGTCATTCCCTTCCCGGGGCCGAAAAAAGGCGCAGAACGATTCGTCATATCGTTTATGAAGCGTAGCAGGACGCCAGTCATTCGCCGCTACTGTGTCGTTGGACACGAGAAAGGAATTGCTCGAATTATTACACGTGCAGTGTGCGGCAGTGAGCACAAAGCGCCGGCTGATCCAGAGGCCACTGCAAACCCGTCCAACGCTGCCGTTGTCGATATAGTGAATGCCGACGATTTTGCGGTCAGCAGTGGGCTTTCCGCCAATGACTTCATTGCGAAAGCTCCTAGGATGTGGCAGCGCGAAGGAAAATGGCGCTCTCGACGCTTCGACAGGTGCAGGCGAAGGAGGCGCCGCCAATACAGGCGACAAAAAGCAGAACATCGTCAGCGCTAGCAAAAGCTCGCTAAAGTGGAATCTATGAGCTTTCATTCACGACGTCCCAAGGCTGCGGCGCAGGTTTGTGGATCGGTAATTCCAATCTGCTCGCATGATGCTACAGTTATTGGGTTGCCGGCAGCTGTGCTACGAAACGAGCCTACGTCAACCGCGGACCTGACATCTATCGCAGACGTTGCAGTTCCAGTTAAGGATGCGAGCTTCTGCTGAGCTTGAACCCTTTTGGCTTCCGACTCTAATAAATCAGCTTGCGCCGTTTGCACTTCTTTATGCGCAGAAATGGCATCTACAGGAGCAGAGATAATTGCCTTGGCAATCGTAAGCGGGAGTTGGACAATCGCCAAGCCTTCAGATGGCTTCACAACCTGAACAAGCGTTGGTACGCCGCTTTCGAAATTGAGGATAGTTTTTCGTTGAATAAAGGCAGTGCGCTCGATATCGATTTTAAAGATCGGAGCAGCGTTTGCGAACTGTACAGAAACAAGCTGCTTCGAGACACCACCCTCAATAACATGTACCTGATGCGCGATGGGTCGCCGGTAGTATACGCCTGGCAACCTAGGGGGCACCGTTCGAAGATCGGTCTCTTCCGCCTTGTACGCGATCCCGCGCGAGTTAGTACCACAGCCGGGGCTCCAAACTCCTGAGCGAACTTCGACCTCAACGCAAACTTGGAAACGTGCCATAAGCTTCGAGTTAACGAAAGCGGCATCGCCCCAATCAAACGGGTCAAATTCATAAATAGCAACAGCTGCAGCCTGCTCTTCGGGGGTGGCGCGAAAGCCCGCTACCGTCTTTGCGAGCTGTACAAGGATGTCGCCGGTCCGATCAGTCGCGGTAGCTGCAACACCTTTGAGAAGTCCGTTCTTTTCGTACTCGACCTTAATATCGTCGTCGGAAAGTGGAGATAGATTAAATCCAACTTGCGCGAGTGCATTACGGTCGGCAACAATGTCTGAGGCGACCGTAACAGTACGCTTTTTCTTATCGTCGACTTTAACAGTTACCCGTAAAAGATGCTTAGGAAGAAAATACGAACCGCCATGTTGGGTTTGCGGGCCGACAGACGCACTATTGGTGATACGATAAGTATCGACCATCGAACATGCGATTGTGCTTGCAGCAAGTATTACCAATGCCAACACGCTAAAATAAATACGCATACACGTCTCCGATTAACGAGTAATAGCCGTAAATAGTTCCAGAAAAAATTAAAGTGTACGACTTTTTTTCGAATAAGACAACTAGTAATTGATTGATCGGCAGTTCAATATCCTTTTTTGTAATCCGGCAGCTAATCCCAGAAAATTAATCAGACCGAACCGTTCTATGTAACGATTGAGGCATGTACGAATGAAACGAGCTCATCGCGGCAAGTGCGTTATTTTTGCAATGACTTGTTGGCTCAATACTTGGCCGGCCACAGCGCAACATTCAAGTTTGTCACTGAGCGTAGAGGGGAACGATCTTCGGACCCAAGCTGGCCAAAACCGATTTCTGAAATCGGTTCAGTCCAGATCCGATCCGACGCATCAGGCGTTGCGCGACCTAATTTTAGTTTTGCGCGACGCGCCCGTTGGAAAAGCCCCTGCTTCATCAATCGAATTCTTACTAGACCCCTCGTTAAAAGTAAAAGGGGTTGTTCCCGTTCCATCGATCGATTTTCGTCAGTTGTCGTCACTCAAATTGAGTAACATGCAGCGCCAAGAAGTCGAACCTGACCGCGGCGCAGACATGGCCGGAACTCGATTGGCCGGCTTGCAAGGTGGTAGCGAAATTTCGCAACAACAAGCTACCGACCTGATGGCCAGTTTGCACGCTCCGGCCGAAAAGCGACGAGCGAAAAGTTGCGGTGATGCCGTGCGCTCGTTGCGTCAGAAGATTAACTTCGGTTCTCTGCCCCCTAGCGACCGCATTAACGACTTTACAGATATCTGCTTGTTTGCGTTTCCCAGAGATGCCTCTCCAGCCAGATTGACCGAAGAACAAAGACGGGCGGCCGGCTTGTGCGCAGCCGCCTACAACGACTACAAGAAGTTTTGTTTCGACGAGGGCCGGCTACAGAATGCGGCGTCCTTGTTAAAAAAGCTTACCGGAATTATTGTGGTGCGAGACGCGGCGGTTTCTGCCCGCCAGAGGATCATTTGCTCCGGTATGCTTGTTGGAAAATATACCGTACTCTCGGCAAGGCATTGCCTTGGGGAAGTTCCCACCAACGCTGCTCCAGGAAGTGGCGTTTGGTTCGTCCCGCTTGATGACGGTCTACCCAATCCGGTGGCATTGCCGGTCGCTGAAATACTGTCTGCGCCAAACTTCGAGCCGAAGTCGACAGCCGTCGCAGCTGCTTCTTTTGCCCCTTCTATGTCTTCCCCAAATACAGATGTAGCTATTTTCAAACTCGCGGCGCCGGTCTCGGTAAATCTGTCGTTCCCATTGTTACGCAAGCCAGCGGTAATTGAAAATGTTGTTCTCGGCGGGTTTCAGCGTTTAATCGCCAACGCTATGCTTTTGCAAGCTCGGCTGACTGACAATCCGCTGTTTGATGATGACGATTTGATTCGAACAGGTGCGTGGCGCTTAGCGTTTGCTTTCGACGCTTCCCCGACTTGCCTCGTAATGCCATTTAAATCTGATGAAGCGGCATCGTTTGGGTTCGACAAGTCGGCTGTTTACGGCCACATATGTCAGTCGCTGTATTCTGCCAGCGGGTCCGTTCTTGTGAGCACCTCGCAGCCGACGAACGTTGCAGCGGTCGCGGTTCACATAAGCGCGTCTTCGGACTCAGTATTGGCAGCAACAGATCTTCCAGTAGAGAGCGTTCGTCCGCGGAATTTTGCTGTCATTACTTCCGACGGCCTGAAGACCAAGATCGAAGCGATAAGGTGAAATAATCGAGCGGTCTGCAACGCTTAAGCTTCTGAGTCAGTTGTTTCGCGTCCATAAAATCCCCTCTTGTTTGCTGGGCCTGTGTCAAGCCTGGAATCTGCCAACAAGGCAGCGAACGGAGAAATGACGCTGGCTGCCCTAAGGGTGCCTGATGCGAGCATCGGCCAAATTGTGCCTGCCGCGGATTTAGATAAGCTCGCTTTCTCGACCGTTGCCATCGTACCATATTTTGCCTAGCGGATCGTGGCTGTATATTTCGTTGTGCGTGGCAAAGAAGAATAGGGATGCCGCTGGGCCAAGCAGCGGAAATGGTAATTTGTCTAACGCATCAGCCATCGATTGCGCGCGCTTCCGATCCGTTGTAATCGTCAGAACACGAAAATTCTTCCAACCGTATCGCTGCTCATGCTGACCCGAGGCATGAGCGGCAAGATACTCTCGCATCTTCAATGAAAAACTGGTCTCGCGTATATTGCTACGGGTAATGGGCATGGTGCCCAGATCAATCTCGACGCAGAAGCAGCGGCGCGAACCATCTGAAAAGCAAGCCGAAAACCAAGTTAAGTATCAATCCGAAATCCTTTGGTTCGCCGTTATCCGACAACGTTGCCTTTAGTTTCAACGGATGCTTGTCGGCTTGGGTTTCTTCCCGAAATGCCGATGACTTCTTCAGGATGAATCAGCGTCACGTCGCCGCGTTTTTGCGTAGCGCACTGCAAGGCGACATAAAAATCCATGATCTTGAGCTGATGTTCGCTGAACGGACGGAGCGCGGATTTGTTCTTCGGTTCAAGTCCGGTAGCGCGCCACTAGGGCCGGAACCATCATAAACTCTTAACAGTCGCACGCCGTCGTTCGCCAGCGCATACACCATGCGGGCGTACCAGAGAATGGGATCGGCCCAATCGCCGCCGAGCTCCCAGACATTCTTCCGCATGTTTGCCATATCAATATCCTCAAATTCTAAAAAGCGATGCAATGTGGCGGGCGAGTCTAAAAACAATCACTACCACGAAGGAACGGCTGGCGTAATCCGGCTCCGCGAAATTACCTGCGCGCGCGCCGCGGCGCAGGGCCGCATGTTTCATACCGACGGGGCGGCCGCTCAATCCGGCCCGCGGCGTTCCGACGACCATGGGAAATTGATGTAGCGGTCGCGCGTGTCGTAGCAGATGTTGCCGTACATCTTCAGATAGGCGCCGCGGCGCGCGGCATCGCGATAGACCGCCGCCGGATCCGCGAGGTCCGCTTCATAGGCCGCGATGTTGTCGCGCGTCAGCGATTTCGGAAGGATATCCATCGCCTGGGGAATGCTCCTTCCTTCCAGCCAGTCGGCGGCATGCTGCCCCATGGCATAGCCGAACACCGGCGAGGCGAGACTGATGCTGGCCTTGTAGGGACCGCCGCGCTTGATCTCGGCAATGGCTTCCGGCTCGCCGTCGATCCCGCCGAGGAACTGGTCGGGCCGCGCCTTGCCGGCCTGGCGCAGCGCGGCGAGCGCGCCGAGCACCACGGTATCGGCGCCGAGCACGACATCGACGCTCGGATTGGCGAGCAGGATGGTGCGCATCATCGCAGCCCCGCCTTCCTCGTTGACCGTCAAGGGCGAGATGTCGGCGACGATGGTCACGCCGGGAAGATCCTTCAACGAGTCCCGCATCGCGGTGAAGCGCGGCGCGAGAAACTGCAGGCTGTCATGGGTCAGAACGACCACGTTTGCCTTGCCGCCGAGACGTTCGCGGATATAGCCGGCAGCCACGTCGCCCAGCACCTTGCCGGTCAGATATTGCGGGGCATTGAGCAGCGACGTCGCAGGCGGCGGCACCACGGCGCCGACATAGGCTCCGGCCCAGATCAGCCGCTGCAGGTGCGGCGCCAGCGAGGGCGGGTCGACCGGCGCGGCGACGACGGCGCCGACGCCGGATCGGCTGAACTCGCGGACCTGCTCGATCATTGCGGCGGGGTCGTTGTTCGCAACGGCGACGCGATAGTCGAGCTGCCGGTCCTTTGCGGCCGCAGCCAGTCCATGCGCGACGCCCTGCATGAATTGCCGCTGATTGTCCTGGGCGAAAGCGAGTACTTTTTCCAGCCCGGGCGGCGTGCCGCATCTTGCGGCATCCGGATCGAACGGCGGAAGCCGCACCGGCCTGGTGAGGCCCGGCGGACCGTCTTGAGCGGACGATGGATCGACCGCCGCGCGGCAGGCGGCCGCCAGGACCAATGTCGCGGCGAGCCAGATCGGTCGCGCGGTGCGATGAAAAACCATCCTGCCTCCGACGGAAACCCGTCAATCGAAGTTCAATGTATTATCAGGATGCTGCCGGAAGCGAGTCGCAAAAAGCCTGGCCTTTTGCTCGCCATGCCCGGCCTTGCGAGCCCGGCGGTAAGGGCGACGTTTTGGTCAGGGCCTCACGCCGCGACGGGAAAAACCAGCCGTGCGCCGGTTCCCGGATTGCGCGCATCGTAATGAATCTCCGCGCCGATGCTTTTTGCCATCGCACCGACAAGCCGGGTGCCGAGGCCGGTGCCTCTGGCCGGCGCGAGGCTGCGGCCGACCCCGTCATCCTCGACCGTGAGTTCGCCGCGACCGTCGGGCAGCCGCTTGAGGTCGATACGGATTTCGCCGTGGCGGTCCGGATAGGCATATTTTACCGCGTTGGTGACCCATTCGGCGACGATGACGCCGAGATTGATGCTGGCGTCGGTACCGAGCTGCAGCGACTCCAGATGATATCGAAGCAGCGCGCCCAGTCCGTCGCCGCGCATCGAGATTTGCAACTGGTCGAGCAGGCCGGACAGATATTCGTCCAACGCGACCACCCGCGCATCGCCCGACGTATAAAGCCGCTTGTGCACCATCGAGATCGCATGGATGCGCGCTTCGGTCTCGTCGAGCGCGGTCTTGGCGGCGGCGTCCTTGACGGCGTTCGACTGCAGCTTGACCAGCGAGGCGACCAGCATCAGGCTGTTGGCGACCCGGTGATTGACCTCCGCCAGCAGGGTTTCCGCCCGATCCCGCGCGCGGCCGAGATCGGCGGTGCGTTCGGCCACCCGCGCCTCCAGGCTGACATTGAGGTTGCGGACATCGTCGCGCGCTTGCGCGATCTCGCGGGCGTAGCGGCCGAAGGTAATGGTGACGCCGCCGACCACAAGGACGATGGCGATGGCGCCAAGAATCGACACCCAGCGCAGCCTGGTTGCGTTCTCGCGCTGCTCCATCACGCCCCTGATCAGCCGTTCGTCGGTGGTCCGCATGATGCTGGACAGGAATACGTTGGCCTCGTCCATCAACGCCTTGCCGCGATTGGTCCGGAATACGGCCGCCGCTTCGGCGTCCTGCAGATCGCGTTTCAACGCGTTGGTCCTGTCCATCTCGGCGAATTTGTCGGCAATGACGACGGCAAGCCGGGTCAGCATGGCCTCCGCATCCCGCCGCGGCGCCAGCAGCCGTTTCAGCCGCTCGAACTGCCGTTCGCCGGTGGCCTTGGCGTTATCGTAGGGCGCCAGGTAGATTTCGTTGCCGCCCAGCAGATATCCGCGCTGGCTGGACTCCGCGCTCTGCAGGGCGCTACGCAGCTCGACCGCGGCGATCTGCGTGTCGCGCGCCTCGGCGGCGTCGTTGGAATAGATTCGCGCCTGTTCGCCGAGCCAGATCGTCATGGCCACGATGCCGAGCAGGGTAAGGAAGCCGACGGCGAGCAGGACGATGGTCGACTGGACCACATAACGGCCGCTGATGGGCATATGTCGGCTATCCACCAATTCCAATACGCGTCCGCGGCGCGAACCCGATGGCCAAGGTTAGCCGTTTTGGGCATTGCTTGACCAGTATTTCGGTGAATTCCAGTCCGGGCGATCCTTCAGCTCACGAGCGAGGAACCGCCGCAGGGCGGCGGCGGTTCCGCTCCCGCCAGGTAGCGGATTCGCAATCCCGCGATCGGAACGCGTGAAACCGCGCTTTCTATCCGCCCAGCGGCTTCAGCATTTTCACGAGCTCGCCGTGCACATATTCATTGCCGCACACCACGGTGCCGGTCTTCAGGCAATCGTCGTCGCCGGCAATGCCGCTGACGACGCCGCCGGCCTCGCGAATGATGATCTGTCCGGCCGCCATGTCCCAGGGCTGCAAATTGCGCTCCCAGTAGCCGTCGAGCCGGCCGGCTGCGACGAAAGCCATGTCGAGGGAGGCGGCGCCGAAGCGGCGCAGGCCGGCGACTTTGGCTTGAATCGCGGTCATCTCCGCGCGCGACAATTCGAGGTCGCCGCGCCCGATATGGGGCATGCCGCAGGCGACCACGCTGCTCTCCATCTGGCGGCGGCCGGCGACGCGGATGCGCTGGTCGTTAAGGAACGCGCCCTTGCCGCGCTCGGCGATGTAGAGCTCGTCGTTGGCCGGATTGTAGATCAGGCCGGCGATGATGACGCCCTCGCGCTGCAGCCCGATCGAAATCGCGAACTGCGGAATGCCGTGGAGGAAATTGGTGGTGCCGTCGAGCGGATCGACGATCCAGGTGTGCGACTTGTCGGCGCCTTCGCGGCTTCCGCCTTCCTCGCCGATGAAGCCGTAGCCCGGCCGCGCCTTGGAAAGATCGGTGTAGAGCATCTCCTCGGCGCGCTTGTCGGCGGCGGTGACGAAATTGGCCGGACCTTTCAGCGACACCTGAAGATGCTCGACCTCGCCGAGATCGCGCTTGAGGCTGCGCCCCGCGCGCCGCGCGGCCTTGACCATGACGTTGATGAGAGCTGAATGCAGCATGATCGCTCGGCTTCTGTTGAACTTGTCGTCCCCGCGCAGGCGCCGGGGCGTACACCTGTCTCCGGCGTCACTGCCATCCGCTTCGAACAATCCTTCCGAAGATCGATGGATACGCGGGGACAAGCCCGCGCATGACGGGATATGCGCATGACCTGGCGCCTGCGCGGGGACGACATGGAGAGATGGCGTGCCCTGCGCAGGCTGCGCCGTCAAGGCGGATCATTTGGTGCCGAGCCATTTGCGCGCCGCCGCTTCGGCCTTGGCGCGATCTTCGGGACTTGCCTGCGCCAGCGCCTCGTCGAGCCTGAGGTCGCCTTTGCCCGCAGTTTTGGCGACGATATGCCATTTCAGGCCTTCGATGCGTTCCTCCGGCGCGCCTGGCCGCGCGACCAGCACGCCGGCCAGCCGGTTCTGCGCCAGCGGGCTGTTTTGCTTCGCCGCCTTGCGCAGCAAGGCCACCGCCGCAGCCTCGTTCTTCGGCGTGCCGGTGCCGTTGTAGAGCGCGATGGCGTATTCGACTTCGGCATCGACATTGTCGGCCAGGGACGCCGCCTGCAGCAGCCGCACCGCCTTGTTGATGTCCTTTGCAACGCCGGTGCCCTCCTTGTAGAAGGTCGCGAGCGCATACTGCGCCTCGGCATTGCCGGCGTCGGCGGAGATCCGCAGCAATTCGGCGGCGCGCTTTAGGTCCTGCGGCAGCGTCTGTCCGTCGAGATAGAGCAGCGCCAGATTGTAGGCCGCCTTCGGACTGCCGAGCTTGGCGGAGGACGCCAGCAGTTTGGCGCCTTCCTCGCGGTTGACCGGGCCGCCGCGGCCGGCGATGCGCAGCATCGCCAGCGCAAACATGGCCTCGCGGTCGCCGAGGTCGGCGGCGCGCCTGTACCACTCGGCCGCCTTGGCATAGTCGCGCTTGATGCCGAGCGCGCCGGCATAGAGTTCGCCGAGCATCGCCATCGCTTTCGGATCGCCGTTCTGCGCGCGCGCACTGGCGAGGTCGAACGCGGTCTTGTACTGGCCGCGCTGATAGGCGCCGTAGACCATATCGGCGTTGGGGTCGTCGGGGACGGCGGCGGCTGCGGGCGAAGCCGGCGCCGGAGCCGGCGCCGGCTTTTTGGCCGCGGGTTTCAAGATCTTCGCTTTGGCGGGCTTGCTCACCACCGGGGGCGGGGCTCCCGGGGGCGGCAGCAGGTTGACCTGCGCCATGGCGCCCGCGGCCGGCAGGCCGAGGCAAACGGCAATCGATATCGGACGCAGGAGCTTCATTCCGGCGTCATCCCCGTGCGGCCTTGGCGTGTGCGGACATCGCGGCATGACCTTGCCTGATCGCCTGCCCGGCGTCCATCAGCGCCGCGGCGGGCCCGCGCGGATCGGTCCAGATGAAGTCGCCGACCAGAACGAAATCCGCGCCGGCGCCGGCGAATCCCTCTGCTTCGTCCAGCGTTGCCGCAAAGCCGGCGCAGGGCGGTTCGAACAGTTCGGCCCACCATTGCAGCCGATCGCCGATCGCCTCTGTCGATGGCCGCCGGCCATGACGGTCGGGCTCGCCGAACAGCACATAGTCCGCGCCGGCCTCGCCCGCGGTCATGGCGTCGTGACGCGTCGCAAGCCCGCCGGCACCGGCGATCCGCTCCGGCTTCAGCGTCGGCAGCGCCTCCTGCAACGCCTCGATGCCGGCCAGATGGGCGCCGTCCGCGCCGGAGCGCGCGACCAGCTCGGCGTTACCCTCGATCAGCAACGCCACGCCGGCGTTCTGGATCGCCGGCGCCAGCGCCTTGATGCGCGAGATCATGCCGCGCGGGTCCGAGGGCGTAAGCCGCACCAGCACGGCCGCGATGTCGGCCGCAGCGAGCAGCGCCGGCAGGCTGCCGACGAGCGGCGAGGGATCGTCCACCGCCGGTGTCGCGAGATAGAGCCGCGGCGCCGGCCGCGGGGAAACGGATTTCGTGGCCATGAAGCGTTATGCGGCTTTCCTGCTTTCGAGATCGGCCTTCCACTGTCCCGTGCTGGCGAGCGAATTCATTCGCGCGCGATGGGTGAAGGCCTGCTGTCCCGCGGCTGCGTTTTCGGCCTTGCCGGACCATGCCTTCTGAGGTGCCGCCTGCAGCGCGCGGCCATAGGAGAAGGTCAGCTTCCACGGCAGCCCGCCGATCCGGTTCATGGCATCGAGATGAGCGGTGGCTTCCTCGTCGGTTTGCCCGCCGGACAGGAACGCGATGCCCGGCACCGCCGCCGGCACGCAGCTCCTGAGCAGGCGGACGGTCTTCTCCGCGACCTCCTCGACCGAGGCGCGCTTGCTCGCCTTCTTGCCGGAGATCGCCATGTTGGGCTTCAGGATCATGCCTTCCAGCGCCACGCGCTGCAGCCGCAGTTCCTGAAAGGTCTTGTTGAGCACGCGCATCGTCACCTCGGTGCAGCGGTCGATGTCGTGGTCGCCGTCCATCAGCACTTCCGGCTCGACGATGGGCACGATTCCCGCCTGCTGGCACAGCGCCGCATAGCGCGCCAGCGCGTGGGCGTTGACGCTGACCGCCGTCATGGTGGGAATGGCGTGATTTGAAGGTCCCTGGCCGATGTCGATCACCGCGCGCCATTTCGCAAAGCGCGCGCCCTGGTCGCGATATTTCTTCAGCCGCTCGGCCAGTCCGTCGAGGCCGAGCGTGACCAGTTCGCCGGGGCAATTCGGCAGCGCCTGGGTGCCTTCATCGACCTTGATGCCGGGAATGGCGCCCGCCTGCTCGATCAGCTTCACCAGCGGGGTGCCGTCCCTGGCCTTCTGCCAGATGGTCTCGTCATAGAGGATGACCCCGGAGATATAGTTCGCCATCGCCTCCCCGGAGCGGAACAGCATCTCGCGATAGTCGCGGCGGGAGTCCTCGGTCGATTCCACCTGGATGGCGTCGAACCGCTTCCTGATGGTGCCGGAGGATTCGTCGGCGGCGAGAATGCCCTTGCCGGGCGCGACCAGGGCTTGCGCGATTTTATTGAGATCGGCGAGATTCATAAGCTTCCTCCGAGCGATCGTTTCTTTAGCGTCGAGTTAGACGGTTTTCAGGCAAAACCGAGGAAGTGGGCAAGGGCGCTTCTGACCGCAACCATATCTTCCGACGAGAGGTGCCAATAAAAGTCTCTGCTTTGTGAGGCGGCGCAGTAGTTGCTTTCAATCATCACCTGAGAAAGCCCCGCGAAAGACCATTTTGCTCGGTCGGCTCGATCACCACGCGACATCGTTCGAGGTCAAGAACGTTGCCGGTTAACGGAAGGACCGTGACCGCATGCAAATGCGCGAAGAGATCACGCCAGCTTCGGCGTCAGTTCCCCTGCGGCATAACGCTTCGCCATCTCAGCGGTGGTCAGCACCTTCTTGATCTTGCCGGCCTGCCCCGCGGTATTGAATTCCTCCAACCGCTGCTTGCACAGTTTCGCCATCGCCTCCATCGCCGGCTTCAAATATTTGCGCGGATCGAATTCGCCGGGGTTCTCGCTCAGGATTTTGCGGATCTGCCCGGTCATGGCCATGCGGTTGTCGGTGTCGATGTTGATCTTGCGCACGCCGTTCTTGATGCCGCGCTGGATTTCGGAGACCGGGACGCCCCAGGTCGGCTTCATCTCGCCGCCGTAGGCGTTGATGATGTCCTGCAGCTCCTGCGGCACCGAGGAGGAGCCGTGCATGACCAGATGCGTGTCCGGCAGTTTGCGGTGGATCTCTTCGATCACGTTCATGGCCAGGATGTCGCCGTCCGGCTTGCGGGTGAACTTGTAGGCGCCGTGCGAGGTGCCCATGGCGATCGCGAGCGCGTCGACCTGGGTTTCCTTGACGAATTTGACGGCTTCGTCGGGATTGGTCAGCAACTGGTCGTGGCTGAGTTTTCCTTCGGCGCCGTGGCCGTCTTCCTTGTCGCCCATGCCGGTCTCCAGCGAGCCCAGCACGCCCAGCTCGCCCTCGACCGAAATGCCGCCGAGATGCGCCATGCCGGTGACGGTCTTGGTGACGCCGACATTGTAGTCCCAGTCCGCCGCGGTCTTGCCGTCGGCTTTCAGCGAGCCGTCCATCATCACCGAGGTGAAACCGGCCTGGATCGCGGTCATGCAGGTGTCCGGGCCGTTGCCGTGATCGAGATGCACGCAGACCGGAATCTGCGGATGGATTTCCGTCACCGCGTCCATCATGTGCTTGAGCATGATGTCGTTGGCATAGGAGCGGGCGCCGCGCGAGGCCTGGATGATCACCGGCGCGTCGAGCGTGGAGGCGGCGTCCATGATCGCCAGCGCCTGTTCCATGTTGTTGATGTTGAAGGCCGGCACGCCATAGTCGTTTTCAGCCGCGTGGTCGAGCAATTGACGGAGCGTGATACGGGGCATGGCTGGGTCCTTTGCGAAGGGCGGGTAGGCGGGTGCCGCCGGAAATGCTGCACCGCTCATAACGCGGCAGGCGGTGAAATCCAAGGCTAGGATTGCGCAGGACACGCCGAATCCTCGTATTTCGACGTAGCGATATAGAGCCGATGTATTTGTCGGCGTAATTATTTTTGAAAGCTATTTTTATGCAAAACCTTTATCTATTCTCTTCCCGTTCAGGTCGCTCCATCTATCTTTTGTCCAGCGTTTCAACGCCGGAGCATCTGCCAAATCCATCCGCTTGGAAATTGCGATATATCCAGCCTATTCCATCTGCCAGTTGGGCTGGGTCCAGATTTGAAGCGCGTATGGAAAGGTTTGAAGGCAGTGGGCTTTATGCCTGCCTTCTAGTCCATTGACCATTGCGCGCATCAATCAGCTAATGCGGGCGTCCAGCGCGGCCAGCCGTTCCTCGACCGCGCTGACGCGCTCGTCGAAATTGCCGGCAGTCGACCGCATGATCACCATCATGGCGGCGGCGTCGCGCCGATACTTGCGGTTGAGTTGCTCAAGCCGATCCAGTCGTCCCTCGACCGAGGTTCGAAACTGCCCGACCTCTGACCGGAGCGTGCTGATGCTGTCCTGAATTTTACTCAGGATTTGCGGAACGGCGTCGGCAAGGGTATCAGTCATGATGAGAACATAACGCAAACGTCAGGTTGAAACAACCGACTCATGGTTGCAAGTTCTACAACTTCAGCACCTCGACGCCCGGCAGCGGCTTGCCTTCCATCCACTCGAGAAACGCGCCGCCGGCGGTCGAGACGTAACTGAAATCACCGGCGACGCCGGCCTGGTTCAGCGCCGCCACGGTGTCGCCGCCGCCGGCGACGGAAATCAGCTTGCCCGCCCTGGTCCGCTCCGCAGCGTGCCTCGCCGCGACCATGGTGCCGCGATCGAACGGCGTCATCTCGAAGGCGCCGAGCGGGCCGTTCCAGACCAGCGTCGCGGCGTCGTCGATCGCGGCATGGATGCGCGCAATCGACTGCGGGCCGACATCGAGGATCATGCCGTCGGAGGGAATGGCGTCGAGGCCGTAGGCGTGCGACGGCGCATTGGCGGCGAAGTGAAAGGCGACCACGCCGTCGACCGGCAGGATGATCGCGCAGTTGGCGGCCTCCGCCTTCTCGAAAATCCGCAACGCGGTGGCGGCGAGGTCTTTCTCGGCCAGGGATTTGCCGATGCCGACGCCCTGCGCGTGCAGAAACGTGTTGGCCATGCCGCCGCCGATCACCAGCGCGTCGACCTTGCCGACCAGGTTCTGCAACAGGTCGATCTTGGTGGAAACCTTGGCGCCGCCGATGATGGCGATCACCGGCTTCTTCGGCGCTTCCAGCGCCTTGCCCAGCGCGTCCAGTTCGGCCTGCATGGTGCGGCCGGCGTAGCCCGGCAGCTTGTGGCCGAGGCCCTCGGTCGACGCATGCGCCCGGTGCGCGGCGGAGAAGGCGTCGTTGACCCAGATGTCGCCGAGTTTTGCGAGCTCGGCGACAAAGGCGGGATCGTTGGTTTCTTCTTCCTTGTGGAAGCGGGTGTTTTCCAGGCAGAGAATGTCGCCATCCCGCATCGCGGCGACAGCGTTCGCGGCGACGCCGCCGATGCAGTCATCCGCGAACGCCACCGGCTTGCCGACCACCTCGGCAAGGGCCGCCGCTACCGGCTTCAGCGAGTTCTTTGCATCGCGGCCCTTGGGACGGCCGAAATGCGCGAGCAGGATCACCCTGCCGCCCTTGCCGGAAATCTCGCTGACGGTCGGCGCGATGCGCTCCAGCCGCGTCGCGTCGGTGACGCGACCCTGCTCCATCGGCACATTGAGATCGACGCGCAGCAGCACGCGCTTGGCCCTGACGTCGACGTCATCGAGGGTACGGAAATTCGGCATGCGTCACTCTCCACGTCATGGCCGGGCTAGTCCCTACTGGATTCACATATCTCGTCATACGCGGGCTTGACCCGCGTATCCATCCGCTTCGGAAGAAGCGTTTCGAAGCGGATGGATTGCCGGGTCAAGCCCGGCAATGACGGCCGAGATGTGTGCATCCAGTAGGGCTCGTCCCGGCCATCCACGTTTTCCTTCCGGCGAAGTAAAGGCGTGGATGCCCGGCACAAGGCCGGGCATGACGATGAACTTGAACTTTTACAGCAGCTTGCCCATCGCCACGGCGGTGTCGGCCATGCGGTTGGAAAAGCCCCATTCGTTGTCGTACCACGACATCACCCGCACCAGCGTGCCGTTCTGCACCTTGGTCTGGTCCATGTGCAACGTCGACGAATGCGGGTCGTGGTTGAAGTCGATCGAGACGTTGGGCGCGGTGGTATAGCCGAGCACGCCTTTCAACTGCTGCTCGCTGGCGCGCTTCATCGCCTCGTTGATCTCCTTCGCGTCGGTCTTGCGCGAGGCTACGATCTTGAGGTCGACGACCGAAACGTTCGGCGTCGGCACCCGGATCGCGACGCCGTCGAGCTTGCCCTGCAGTTCGGGCAGCACCAGGCCGATCGCCTTGGCCGCGCCGGTCGAGGTCGGGATCAGCGACATCGCCGCGGCGCGGCCGCGATAGAGGTCCTTGTGCAGCGTATCCAGCGTCGGCTGGTCGCCGGTATAGGCGTGGATCGTGGTCATGAAGCCGGTCTCGATGCCGACGGTGTCGTTCAGCACTTTCGCCACCGGCGCGAGGCAGTTGGTGGTGCACGACCCGTTGGAGACGACCAGGTGATCCCTGGTCAGCTTGTCGTGGTTGACGCCGAACACGATGGTGGCATCGGCATTGTCCGCCGGCGCCGACACCAGCACGCGCTTGGCGCCCGCGGTGAGGTGCGCGGCCGCCTTGTCGCGCGCGGTAAAAATGCCGGTGCATTCCAGCGCGATGTCGACGCCCAGATCCTTCCACGGCAGTTTGGTCGGATCGCGCTCCGCCGAAACTTTTATTTTGCCGTTGCCGAGGCTGATGCTGTCGCCCTCGACCGTCACCGTGCCGGGAAAGCGGCCATGCACGGAATCGAAGCGCAACAGATGCGCGTTGGTCTCGACCGGGCCGAGATCGTTGATCCCGACCACCTCGATGTCGGTACGGCCGGATTCGGCGATCGCCCGCAGAATGTTGCGGCCGATGCGGCCAAACCCGTTGATCGCGACCCGGACTGCCATTGATCGTTCTCCTTCAAAAGCTGGTGCCGTCCCCACGGATCATCTCACGTGAAGCGCTTGCGGCGGATCGCCCGGTTCGGCCGGACGGGAACGGAAATATGCAGGGTAGATAGTCCTTTTTTCCGGCAAGCTCAACCCGTCGGCGGATCAGCGAAGCGTAATCCGCCGCCTCCTGACACCGGAATACCCTTCGCCGTGCCGCCTGTGTCCTGATCGTGACCTGGCAGCCAGCCGGCGTGGCGGGTTACGCCGATCCCGCCCTTACGAAAGCCGCTTCATCACCGCCGCAACCGCCGCCTCGGTGGTGATCCCGAAATGCTGGAATACGTCCTTGACCGGGCCGCTGGCGCCAAAACCGTGCATGCCGACGAACAGCCCGTCCTGCCCGATCACCGCGTCCCAGCCCCAGCGCACCGCGGCCTCGATCGCGACCTTCACCGGCGCATTGCCGATGATGGCGCGCTGCTTTGCCGGATCCTGCGCCAGCAGCAATTCCAGCGACGGCACCGACACCACCCGCGCGGCGACGCCCTTCCCGGCGAGCTGTTTTTGCGCGGCGACCGCGATCTGGACCTCCGAACCCGAGGCGAAGATCGATACCTGCGCGTCGCCGGAAGCGGCGACCAGTTCATAGGCGCCGACGCTGCAAGGATTATCGTTGCGCGCCGTGGTGCGCAGTTGCGGAACGTTCTGCCGGGTCAGCGACAGCACGGTCGGACCGTCAATGCGGTTCAGCGCGAGCTCCCAGCACTCCGTCACCTCCATCGCGTCGCAGGGCCGGAACACCCGCATGTTCGGTATCGCGCGCAGCGCCGAAAGATGCTCGACCGGCTGATGCGTCGGGCCGTCTTCGCCGAGCCCGATCGAATCATGGGTCATCACATAGACCACGCCGGTGCCCATCAACGCCGCCAGCCGCATGGCGGGGCGGGCATAGTCGGCGAACACCAGGAAGGTCGCGCCGTTGGGCGCAAATCCGCCGTGCAGGAAGATGCCG
This sequence comes from uncultured Bradyrhizobium sp., assembly GCF_964252615.1. Lineage (NCBI taxonomy): Bacteria > Pseudomonadati > Pseudomonadota > Alphaproteobacteria > Hyphomicrobiales > Nitrobacteraceae > Bradyrhizobium > uncultured Bradyrhizobium sp. The sequence goes on along the minus strand of NZ_CAXUNQ010000040.1, from coordinate 9,754 downwards.
TTCATCGCCGCACACATGCCATGCTCGCGGACGCCGTAATGGATGAAGCGTCCCTTGGGCGCCTTGGCCGAGAACGCGACCGCCGACTTCGCCTTGTTGTTGTTGGAGCCGGTGAGATCGGCGGAGCCCGCGAGGAATTCCATCGGCATTGCCGCGGCGATCGCCTCGATCGCGGATTCGGAGGATTTGCGGGTCGCGATGTCCTGCGGCGTTTCGATCAGCGCCTTCTTGTGCGCCTTCAGCGCCTTGGCCAGCGATGCCGGCCGCTCATGGCGCAGACGCCGCTCGAACTCGGCGCGCTTGCGGTTGCCCAATTCCGCAAACCGCGCTTCCCATTCGCCGCGTGCGCCGGCGCCGCGGCGCCCGGCCTCGCGCCAGGCCTGCAGCACGTCGTCCGGCACCGAAAACGGCTCCAGCGAGATGCCGAGTTTTTCCTTGGCGGCTTTCAATTCATCGGCGCCGAGCGCTTCGCCATGAGCTTTTGCGGTCCCGGCCTTGGTCGGCGCGCCGTAGCCGATGGTGGTCTTGCAGGCGATCAGCGAGGGCTTGCCGGATTTTTGCGCGCGCGCGATGGCCGCGGCGATCGCCGCCTGGTCCTGGCCGTCGATCAATTCGGCGGCCCAGCCGGCGGACTTGAAACGCTTCACCTGGTCGACGGTATCGGCCAGCGACGTCGGGCCGTCGATGGAAATGCCGTTATCGTCATACAGCACGATCAGCTTGTTCAGCTTCCAGACCCCGGCAAGCGCGATCGCTTCCTGCGACACGCCCTCCATCAGGTCGCCGTCCGATGCCAGTACATAGGTGTAATGGCCGACGATCTTCTTGCCGAATTCGGCGGCGAGCATTTTTTCCGCGAGCGCAAAACCGATCGAGGTGGCGATCCCCTGGCCCAGCGGTCCGGTGGTGGTCTCGATGCCCGGGGTCTGGAAATTCTCCGGATGGCCCGGCGTCAACGATCCGAGCTCGCGGAAACGCTTGAGCTGGTCCAGCGTCATGTCCTTGTTGCCGGTCAGGTAGAGCAGCGCATAGAGCAGCATCGAGCCGTGGCCGGCCGACAGGATGAAGCGGTCGCGGTCCGGCCACGTCGGAGCGGCGGCGTCGAATTTCAGAAATTGCGTGAACAGCACGGTGGCCATGTCGGCGGCGCCCATCGGCAGGCCGGGATGGCCGGATTTGGCCTTTTCCACCGCATCCATGGCAAGGCCGCGAATCGCATTGGCCATACGGGTGTGATCGACCTTCGCCATGATGAGAATTCCGTGTGGGGTGGGATGATGCGATGAGAACGTCCAGCATCGCGATTCGATGCAGTCCGGCGGTGAAAAACCTCGGAGAGTGATGGGTGGATAGCATCGCGTGCGGGGCCGGGGAACCCTGATTATACGGCGCCGTGCGGCTTTCGGTGCATAGATGCGCAGCGCCGTTGCGCTGGCCTCGCTTGCCACGTAAATTTCGCAGGCTAAACGCTTGCCGAGCCGTGGCTTTTGCGTGTCCGCGGCGCCGTCATGGAAATCCAGCATTCCGCATGAATAATCGCCCCGCCAGTGCCTCCGAAACCGTCTCCGCCGAAATCGACGCGGCGACACGGCGGCTGATGGCCGCACTCGACGCGCTGGAGAGTGCGGTGGAGCGGCGGCGCGAGGCGGACCGCGACGAGGACGAGCTGGCGGCCCGGATTCAGGCGCTGGGCGCGGACCGCTCGCGGCTGGCCGACGAACTCGACGGCTCGCTGGTGAAATCGCGCCGGCTGGAGCGCGCCAATCGCGAGATCGCCGAGCGGCTGGACGCCGCGATCGGCACCATCCGCACCGTGCTCGACGCCGGAGAGGCCTGATGAGCCATATCAACGTCACCATCAACGGGCGCCAGTACCGCATGGCCTGCGAGGAAGGCCAGGAGGCGCGGCTGCTCAAGCTCGCCGAGAATCTGGAAGCGCGAATCGGCAGCCTGCGCGGCAAGTTCGGCGAGATCGGCGATGCGCGCCTCACGGTCATGGCGGCACTGACGGTGTGCGATGAATTGCTCGACGCCAATGGGCGCATCCGCGCGCTGGAGGAAGAACTCGCCGCCCTGCGCGACGTCCGCGTGGTCGCCGCGGACCGCGCGCGCGCCACCCAGACCGCCGTCGCCGCCGCGCTGAACTCCGCCGCCGACCGCATCGAGAAGACCACGCAGGTGCTCAACCGCACCATCGGCGGCGGGGTGGCGATCGGGTAGGGTCTCCAGAATCCTCCCCCTTCCGGAAGGGTGAGAACAACGCTGGCATCTCGCGTCCACAGCGCCTACATTACCCCCGCGAAGCTGCGTCGCGCGTCAGGAGCCATATATCCCCGGGGCCTTATCGATCCTTCCGGGAACTGTCCCTGGCCAGGTCCGTGGACTTGGCTACATGGTGCCCACCTACTTTCGTAGGGAACTCCGGGATCGAGTGCTCCAACGGCCATCGCGGCTTCGCACTTTTGTTTTTGAAGTCTGGCCGAAAAGCATCCATGAAATCGGGCGGCGCCATCGGTTCGTCATGCCCGGCCTTGTGCCGGCCATGACGGAAAGTGAATTATTCTCATCCACAATGACGCGGTGCTGGTCCGGCCATCAGCAAAACCAGAGGCAGATGTGTAAATCCAGTAGCGCCTTTGCGTGAGGGCACGGCCCGGCTCGATCGCTTGCGGCATTCATCCGGCGTCACGATCGATTTTGCGCAACCGGGCGTTTGCAGCCGGCATTTGGGACGCCATGTCTGACAGCGCCGATGCATCGCCCGATGCCGGCATATTCTTTTGAATGGTCTTCACCAGCGCCAGCGCGCCCGGCGATACAGCCATCTTTTGCTGCGCCGGCTTGTCTTCGCCGCTCCCCGGACAGCTATTGAAAGCGGCATGCCTTTGCGGCTGGGTCCCCGGTCCCGGCCACGGCCGGCGTGAAACGGCGGGAGAGCCTGAAAACAGCGGCTTTCGCGGCGGACGGCGGCGGAATATAACGCGGTATGTCGTCCACCCGGTCAAAGGCGGAGCTGCGGACGTCGGCGCTGGCTCGACGCGACGCGCTCGATATCGAAGGTCGCAGCGCCGCCGCGCAGGCGATCGCGGCGCGCGGACTTCCCCTCGAGGTCAGGCCCGGCGCCGTTGTCGCCGGCTATTGGCCGATCCGCAGCGAGATCGATCCGACGCCGCTGTTGAAAAACCTCGCGGCCCGGGGCGTCGGGCTGGCGCTGCCGGCGGTCACGGCGCGCGGCAGGTCGCTGATATTCCGCGCCTGGACTCCCGGCGCTCACCTGCTGCTTGGCCCGCTCGGCATCCTCGAGCCGTCGCCCGCCGCCGCCGAACTCGTTCCGGACGTTCTGCTGGTGCCGCTGGCGGCGTTCGACCGGTCAGGTCACCGCATCGGTTACGGCGCCGGGCACTACGACACCACGCTGGCGCATCTGCGCAAGGTGAAAGCCGTGATCGCCATCGGCCTCGGCTTCGCCGTGCAGGAGATCAAGGCCGTGCCGATGCAGCCGCACGACGTGGCGCTGGATTATGTGCTAACGGAGCAGCGAACCTTCGATTTCCGGAGTCCTTGAAGTTGCGCATTCTCTTCATCGGCGACGTCGTCGGCAAGACCGGGCGCGCCGCCATTGCCGAGCATCTGCCCGGCCTGGTCCGGACCTGGGCGCTCGATCTCGTCGTCGTCAACGGCGAGAACGCCGCCGGCGGTTTCGGCATCACCGAGGCGATCTACAACGACTTCATCGACGCCGGCGCCGACGCGGTCACGCTCGGCAATCACGCCTGGAATCAGAAGGAAGCGCTGGTGTTCATCGAGCGCGCGCCGCGCCTGATCCGGCCGTTGAACTTTCCGCGTCATACCCCGGGCCGCGGCGCCGCGCTGGTCGAGACCAAGCGCGGCGCCCGCGCGCTGGTGATCAACGCCATGGGCCGCGTGTTCATGGAGCCGCTCAACGATCCGTTCAGCGCCGTCAACCGCGAACTCGACGCCTGCCCGCTGCGGCAGGCCGCCGACGCCATCGTGGTGGATTTCCACGGCGAGGCGTCCAGCGAAAAGCAGGGCATGGGTTTTTTTTGCGACGGCCGCGTCAGCCTGGTGGTCGGGACCCACACCCATGTGCCCACCGCCGATCATCAGATCCTGAGCGGCGGCACCGCCTACATGACCGACGCCGGCATGACCGGCGACTATGATTCGGTGATCGGCATGCAGAAGGACGAACCGCTGCACCGTTTCACCACCGGCATTCCCTCGGGGCGGTTCGAACCGGCAAGCGGAGCGGCGACGCTGAGCGGCGTCGCGGTGGAGACCGACGACGCGACGGGACTGGCCCGGCGCATCGCCCCGGTGCGGGTCGGCGGAAGGCTGGAGCCGGCGCTGCCGGGGTTCTGGGTGACCTAGCATTTGGTTCCGGACGCGGTGCTACGAAATCACCATGAACGGGTCCCGGTCCTGCGAAGCGCCGCATCGCGGCCGGAACCTCACTCCGCCCTGATATTCGCCGCCTTTACGATCGGCCACCATTTTTCGATTTCCGCCGCCTGATGCTCCTTCAACGCGGCGGGCGTCTGCTTTTCCGGCGGCGGCGTCTCCTGGCCGAGTTCGAGAAACCGCCGCTGCACCACGGGATCGGCCAGCGCCACGCGCACCGCGGCATTCAGGGTGCCGATCACGTCCGCCGGCGTCTGCTTCGGCGCCCAGACCGCGTGCCAGTAGGCGATATAAAGGCCGGGCAATCCGGCTTCATCCACGGTCGGGATATCAGGCGCCGACGCCAGCCGCGTGCGCGAGGTCACGGCATAGGCCTTCACCGTGCCTCCGCGCACCTGCGGCAGCGAATTGGTGGCCTGGTCGAACATGATATCGATCTGCCCGGCCATCAAGTCGTTGAGCGCGGGCCCGGCGCCGCGATAGGGCACGAACGCAAAGCCGGTGCCGGTCAGGTTCTGGAAGAAAACGCCGGCGACATGGGCCCCGGAGCCCGGTCCTGCGGTGCCCGCGGTGGCCTTGTTCGGATTGTCCTTGAGCCAGCCGATCAATTCCCTCAAATCCTTCGCCGGCAGCTTCGGCTTGCCGATGATGAGCTGCGGTCCGTTGCCGACCAGCGCCACCGGCTCGAAGTCGTTCAGCACGTCGTATTGCAGCGAAGTGACCGCGCCATTGAGCACATGCGTGCCCCAGTGCCCGATGGTGAGCGTATAACCGTCCGGCGCGGCCCGCGCGGCGCGCAGGCCGGCGATGGCGCCGGACGCCCCGGTGACGTTTTCGATCAGCACGGTCTGGCCCAGCGTCCCCCGCATATGCTCGGCAAGAATACGCGCCAGCACGTCGGTCGGCCCGCCCGCCGCGAACGGCACAATCAGCGTGATGGAGCGCGACGGAAATGTCTGCGCCCGAACCGTGGCCGGCCACACCGCCGCTGCGCCAACCGCCGCCTTGATGAAATCGCGCCGTTTCATGGATGCCCCTCCCGCTGTTCGTCATGCCCGGCCCCTGTGCCCGGCATCCGCGTCGTTCTTTGTTGAGAGCCTGCAAGACGTGGATGGCCGGGACAGGCCCCGCCGGATTCACACCTCTCGTCATACGCGGGCTTGACCCGCGTATCCATCCATCTTCGGAAAGAGCCGTTTCGAAGGGGATGGATTGCCGGGTCAAGCCCGACGGCGCGGTCACCGTTATCGCCGGCACAGGGCCTCGCATCGCCCGGTGAAGTCATGGTCAACATATCTTTGATTTTAACGGTTTTGCGGCCTATAACGCCGCGCCTTCACCCCATTCGCATCCTGAAACGCAGCGACGAGACCCGCATGGCCGGACATTCCCAGTTCAAGAACATCATGCACCGCAAGGGCCGGCAGGACGCGCAGAAATCCAAGCTGTTCTCCAAGCTGGCGCGGGAAATCACCGTGGCGGCCAAGCTCGGCCAGCCCGATCCGGCCATGAACGCGCGGCTGCGCGCCGCGATCATCTCGGCGCGGCAGGAGAACATGTCGAAGGATTCCATCGAGCGCGCGGTGAAGAAGGCGATCGGCGGCGAGGCCGAAAGTTATGACGAAATCCGCTACGAGGGCTACGGCCCCGGCGGCGTCGCCGTCATCGTCGAGGCGCTCACCGACAACCGCAATCGCGCCGCCTCCGACATCCGCTCCTATTTCACCAAATCCGGCGGCAATCTCGGCGAGACCGGCTCGGTCGCCTTCATGTTCGACCGCACCGGCATCATCGAATACGACGCGAAGGTCGGCTCCGAGGACGCCATGCTGGACGCCGCCATCGAGGCCGGCGCCGACGACGTGGTGTCATCCGACAACGGCCACGAGATCTACGCCTCGCAGGAAACCTTTCGCGAGGTGGCCCAGGCGCTGGAGGCCAAATTCGGCGAAGCCCGCAAGGCCGGGCTGACCTGGAAGCCGCAAAACACCGTGCCGGTGGATGACGAGACCGGCGAAAAGCTCTTGAAGCTGATCGACCTGCTCAACGAGCACGACGACGTGCAGAACGTGTATGCGAATTTCGAGGTATCGGACGCGCTGATGAGCAAGGTGGGCGGGTAGGGTACACCGCGCCGACAAAACCGGTGTCGCTTGCGCGGGATGACAACCGAGTGTGGGACGGCAGCCCGTTGCTATTTCGTTCCTGCCGCTGCGGCGGTATCACTGGCGCATGACACCACCGATTCGCATCCTCGGCATCGATCCGGGCCTCCGCCGTACCGGCTGGGGCGTGATCGAAACGTCCGGCAACCGGCTCAGCTTCATCGGCTGCGGCTCGGTGAATCCGCCGGACGACCTGCCGCTGGCACGCCGGCTGCTGGCGATCCATCAGGGGCTGACAGAAGTGCTCGGCGATTTCGCCCCCGCCGAGGCCGCGGTCGAGCAGACCTTTGTCAACAAGGACGGCGTCGCGACGCTGAAACTCGGCCAGGCCCGCGGCGTCGCCATGCTGAGCCCGGCGATGTTCGGGATACCGGTTTCAGAATATGCGCCGAACCAGGTCAAGAAGACCGTGGTCGGCGCCGGCCATGCCGACAAGAACCAGATCCTGGTGATGCTGAAAATCCTGCTGCCCAAGGCCGATCCGAAATCCCCCGACGCCGCCGACGCGCTGGCGATCGCCATCACCCATGCGCATCACCGTGGCAGCGCCGCGCTGCGGCTGAAGGTGGCGGGCGCATGAGCGGAGCACGCCCTTTCCACACGTCGTCCCCGCGAAGGCGGGGACCCATAACCACCGACGTGCGAAGTAAGAAAAGGCGTCAGCCACATTGCCTCAATGTGACGACGGCGTGTATGGGTCCCCGCCTTCGCGGGGACGACGCCGTGCTTGTTGCGCGATCGAGGCCAGCATGATCGGTAAGCTCAAGGGCCTGATCGATTCCTACGGCGAGGATTACGTGATCCTCGACGTCGGCGGCGTCGGCTATCAGGTGCATTGCGCCGGCCGCACCCTGCAGGCGCTGCCGGCGCGGGGCGAGGCGGCGGTGCTGTCGATCGAGACTTACGTCCGCGAAGACCAGATAAGGCTGTTCGGCTTCTCGACCGACATCGAGCGCGAATGGTTCCGCCTGCTGCAGACCGTGCAGGGCGTCGGCGCCAAGGTGGCGCTGGCCGTGCTCGGCACCCTGCCGCCGTCCGATCTCGCCAATGCGATCGCGCTGCGCGACAGGGCCGCCGTGGCGCGCACGCCCGGCGTCGGCCCCAAGGTGGCCGAGCGCATCGTCACCGAATTGAAGGACAGGGCGCCGGCGTTTTCGAATGTCGATCCGGCGCTGGTGCATCTGGCCGGCAGCATCGACGAATCCCGCGCGCCGCGCCCGGTCACCGACGCGATCTCCGCGCTGGTCAATCTCGGCTACGGCCAGCCGCAGGCCGCCGCCGCGATCGCCGGCGCCTCGCGCATCGCCGGCGAGAATGCCGAGACCGCGCAGTTGATCCGGCTGGGCTTGAAGGAACTGGCGCGGTGACCACGGCCCGCATCGTCACCCCCGAGCGCCGCGCCGATGACGGCGCCGACACCGCGCTGCGGCCGCAGCTATTGTCGGAATTCGTCGGCCAGGCGCAGGCCCGCGCCAACCTGGCGATCTTCATCGAGGCCGCGCGAAAGCGCAATGAGGCGCTGGACCACGTGCTGTTCGTCGGTCCTCCCGGGCTCGGCAAGACCACGCTGGCGCAGATCGTGGCGCGCGAACTCGGCGTCGGGTTTCGTGCCACCTCCGGTCCCGTCATCGCCAAGGCCGGCGATCTCGCCGCGCTATTGACCAATCTCGAAGAGCGCGACGTGCTGTTCATCGACGAGATCCATCGCCTCAGTCCCGCGGTGGAGGAAGTGCTCTATCCGGCGATGGAGGACTTTCAGCTCGACCTCATCATCGGCGAGGGACCGGCGGCGCGCTCGGTCAAGATCGAGCTTGCGAAATTCACGCTGGTCGGCGCCACCACCCGCGCGGGCCTGCTGACCAACCCGCTGCGCGACCGCTTCGGAATTCCGGTGCGGCTGAATTTCTACACCGAAGCGGAGCTGGAAAAGATCGTGACCCGCGGCGCACGCGTGCTCAAGGTCGGCATGACGCCGGATGGCGCCAACGAGATCGCGCGCCGCGCCCGCGGCACCCCGCGCATCGCCGGCCGGCTGCTGCGCCGGGTGCGCGATTTCGCCTCCGCCGCGGACGCCGTCTCGATCGACCGCGCCATCGCTGACACCGCGCTTGCCGCGCTCGAAGTCGATGCCGCCGGCCTCGACGCCATGGACCGGCGTTATCTTTCCACCATCGCGATGAATTACGGCGGCGGCCCGGTCGGCGTGGAAACCATGGCGGCGGCGCTGTCGGAGCCGCGCGACGCCATCGAGGACATCATCGAGCCGTTCCTGATCCAGTGCGGCTACCTGCAGCGCACCCCGCGCGGCCGGCTGCTGACCTCGCACGCGTTCCGGCACCTCGGCCTCGCCGAGCCCGCGCGCGACCCGGCGCAGTTCGGATTGTTCGGAACTGGAGAAGAGGAGTGACGTGTGTTCCGGCGCGATGCAGCGCGTAGCGCTGTTTCGCAAAACCGGGGATCGCACCAAACGCCGGCGCTCCATACGGCCCCGGCTCTGCGCCCACCACTGCGCTGCGTTGGGGAACGAAACACGCGACAAGCGGCTGCTTGCGGTGGCCGCGCGGCTGTCGTTGGCCGCCGCACTTTGACGGGACTTATTTCATGACCTCCCATCTCGACGGCTTGATCGCCGACGGCCGCCACCACCTGCAGCTCCGCGTCTATTACGAGGACACGGATTTTTCCGGCATCGTCTATCACGCCAATTATCTGCGCTTCATGGAGCGCGGACGGACCAATCATCTGCGGCTGATGGGCGCGCAGCAGCACGCGCTGTTCGCCGAGGCGCAGGCCGAGACGCCGGGATTTGCCTTCGTGGTGCGGTCGATGCAGATCGACTACCTCAAGCCGGCGCGCATGGACGACGTGCTCGAGGTGGTGACATGGCCGGTCGAGGTGAAGGGCGCGTCGATCACGCTGGCGCAGGAAGTGCGCCGCGGCGGCGATGTGCTGGTCAAGGCGCGCGTGCGCGTCGCCTTCGTCGGCGGCGGCCGGGCGCAGCCGATCCCGAAAGCGCTGCGCGCGTTGATGAAGGCGGATGTGGAGTGAGCCGTGAATGGCCGGGACGAGCCCGGCCATATGCACCCATCCCCGCCGTCATTGCCGGGCTTGACCCTACTGGATTCACATATCTCGTCATACGCGGGCTTGACCCGCGTATCCATCCG
>NZ_CAXUNQ010000039.1:0-46190 GCF_964252615.1 uncultured Bradyrhizobium sp. | reverse complement strand
AGAACCGGGACCCCGGCTCTGCAGCGCACCGCTCCGCAAGGGCTGCGCGCTGCGCCGCGTCCGGGGAACGCGCCCCGGGGAGCGCGATATCGCAACACGCCGCAACACACGCCGCGTCGCGTCAACCGCGGGACGAAGGCGAAGCTCACTCACTCGGCCGCCTGCGCATTCACTTCCGCCGATACCTGCCGGATCGCGCGCGCGAGTTGCTCTGCCGGCTGGGCGCCGGACACAGCGTATTTGCCGGCGAAGACGAAGGTCGGCACGCCGGAGATGCCCTTGTCGGAAGCTTCTCTTGCCTGCGTCGAGATGAGCTCCACGTCCTCGTCGGTGGCAAGACGCTTTCGCACGCTGTCCGCGTCCATGCCGCACGCGGCTGCCGCCTGCACCAGCACGTTTGCATCGGTAAGGTCGCCGCCTTCCCTAAAATACAATTCCATCAAGCGCTGCTTCATCGCGGAGGACTTGTCGCCGGATGGGTCGTGCTCCGCCCAGTGAATGAGCCGGTGACAATCGGTGGTGTTGGGCTGGCGCTTGACGAGGTCAGGCCGGTAGGTCAGTCCTTCTTCACCCGCCGCCGCGACCACGCGGCCCGCGATACCTTTATAGGCTTCGACCGAGCCGAACTTGGCAGTGAGATATTCGTCGCGGCTGATGCCTTCGCGGGGCACCCATGGATTGAGGAAGAACGGCCGCCAACGAATGTCGACCGGCACCTCGCCTGCCAGCGCCAGCGCGTTCTCGATGCGGCGCTTGCCGATGTAGCACCACGGGCACACCACGTCGGAGACGATATCGACCTGAAGCGGTTTTAGCGCGCTCATCGGTGGCTCCTTCTCGTGAAGCTCCACAAATAAGCCGACCGCGGACAGCGCACAAGAGAGTGCATCGCGGAAGCCATCATCCCGGGGGCGCGGAATGCACTCCCGACGCCATAACGGCGGTCTGGATCTGGAACACCAGATCGCTCGCCGCCGCGTCGATTTCGGCGCGGGACCGTCGAGCGAGCGCCGTGATCAGGGACTGAGCGAAGCGCGCCGCTTTGCGGCTGCAGTCCTGGCCTTCGCAATCGTGGATGTCGCGGCGGCCTTGGCTCTTCCGCCGTGGCGGTTCAGCGTCCTGGCGCCGCCCGCGCGGCCGTTCAGTTCGGCTTTGGCTCTGGCGGCCTTCTTCTCCGCCCTCGCCTTGGCGCGTTTTTTCTTTTCGCGTTGTTCGGCGCGCAGCTTCTTACGCTTCTTCTCGCAGGCGGCACACTTGCAGCCAATCGGTTTCAGATACGCCTTGAAGTAGTCGGTGCCGTAATCGTAATTGATCTCGTCGCCAGGCTCGATGTTTTTGATGGCGCGGATCACCACCTTGCGCTTGCGGGCGCTGACATCGGATTCCGCGTTCGGCCTGCAGGCGTGGTTGATGTAGCGCGCCACGTTTTTGCGCACCGAACCGTCAATGGTCCAGCGCCCATTCAGCTCGAACAGATATTTGTTTTCGATATCATCGTGCTTCTTGTTCCTGGAATCCAGCAGCGGACCAAAATAGCGGACGATTTTAGTGCCCTTCTTGATCGGCTTTGTTGCGAAAAGGCCGAGTCCGGTGCGGGAGCGGCCGATGCGGTAAGGCTTGTTCGATGAAATGGCAGGCATGATCGACTGAACTGACGCGCTGTTCGATGGTGGAGGATATCACGGAGACGCTGTTCTAAAACGATTCCACCGGAATGTCAGGTGTTTCGCCCGGGCTTGTCGATCCGTCCCCAGCTTGAACAGCCGGACGGACCCGCCCCGCCGTCGCATGTGCTAGGCTTTCTTCTTCGTTCTGCGGTATCGTGCCAGCAATCTTTCCCCCTTCGCCGCGATGCGCCGGGCTGCAGCGGCCGTCCGGGGCACCGGCTCGCCCCAGGCGTGGGCAGACAATGCGTGGCGCGTCGGCTTACCGCGTTGATCGACCAGCGGCGGCAGGTTGGCACGGCCGTAGAATCGCACCGCCCAACTGCCCTTGCGGCGCATCTCCGCCGGCGTCATGTCGGACACCGCCTTGCGCACGCCGGGCTTCAGATGCGAACCGTCCTTCTTCGCGAATGTTTTCCGTCCCGCCGCGGTCAATCCGCCCCGCGGGTCCTTGTCACGCGCCTTGCGCGACGATTTTTTCGCAGCCTTGTTATGAACCGCCTTCCGGCGGCCGACCTGCTTCTTCCCGGCGGATTTTTTCTTCGATCCTGTCTTTGACGCCATGCGCATATTATCCACGAGGTTGGGATAGGGTCGGCCAGCGCGGCGGGCGCTCGCCTTCGCCGCGGCTTTCCTTGCGGGAGAAAGATGCTTGGATGCCTTCCCCGCGCGTTTGCGCGGGTTGGGCCGCTTCCATGGGGCGCGCGTTGTTCTTGCCATCCGGCCCAACGCGTGACGGCGCCAAGGGTTGCAATTTCCGTACTGCGGAGAGGATGAATCCGCGCGGTGGCGTGCGGCGCAATTACCGCGCCAATGTACATGCTGCCCTTTCAATTCCGAGCGAATTTGATCTAACATTTCGCTGCAGTTCGCCGTAGGACGTACCGGGTCGAAGTCCCGTGCTGCCTACCTTGGATAAAGAATCCAATCCCGTTGCGGAGAGAGCTATGACGCGCCACTTGTTCGGTCTGGCATTGACGCTCGTTCTCGCAGCCGTCGGTTGCCCGCCATCGGCTTATGCGCAGGACCTAACGGATACGCGAAACAATGGCGCCGGCGTACCGAAACCGGTATTTTCCGACACCGGCGCCGATGCGGCGGATTACGGCGCCGCGGCGGGCTTTCCACCCGGCACCCGGGCGACGGCCAGCCAGGTCGGTCACCTCGTGTGGACCTACAGCCATTTCGGTGAGCTGTTTCCGTCTCGTCCGGTAAAGCGCGCGGCGACGCCATGGCTGTTCAAGCGGGCACCCGAACCGCCGATCTTCTACAATTTCAAATCAGAACGTTTCTCGATCGAAAACTATCTCAGCCGCAATCCGGCAACCGGGCTTCTGATCGCCAAGGACGATACGATTCTGGTCGAGCACTATCAGTACGCCCGCACCGATGCAGACCGCTTCCTGTCGCAGTCCATGGCAAAGACGATAACGGCGATGCTGATCGGCATCGCCGTCGCGGAGAACAAAATCAGGTCGATCGATGATCCCGTCTCGGCCTACGTTCCCGGCCTCGCCAACACCGAGTACGGAAGCACGCCGCTCCGGGCGCTGTTGCACATGTCGTCGGGAGTTTCCTTTACCGAGAACTACGACGGGTCCGACGACATCGCCCGGCTCGCACGCGACCTGTTTGAAGAGCCGGGCAAGGACCCCGTCGCCAGCGTTGCACGATTCAATACGCGCGTCGCTCCGCCGGGAACCAAGTGGCACTACGCCAGCGCCGAGACGGAAATCCTGGGTTTGGTATTGCGGGCTGCCGTCGGTGAACCCGTGGCTGATTATCTTCGTGACAGGATCTGGCAGGCGATCGGCGCAGAGTCCGACGCATCATGGGCGATCGACGGCACCGGGCAGGAAATAACCTTCTGCTGCTTCAACGCCGTGCTGCGGGACTATGCGCGCCTCGGCCGGCTGCTCGCTCATGACGGCGCATGGGACGGACGCCAGGTCATACCGCGGCAATGGGTGCTGGACGCGACGACCGTGCAGCCCGGCAATGCCTATCTCGCGCCGGGAACGGCCACGCCGTATTTCGGCTATGGATACCAGGTCTGGCTCGTTCCGGGCGAACCGCGGCGTTTCGCTTTGCTCGGCATCCGCGGCCAGATCATCCTGGTCGATCCGGCCTCGAAGCTCGTCATGGTGCAGACCGCCGTACGCAAGCAACCGTCCGAACCATCCTCCTATGCGGAGACGATTACCCTGTGGTTCAACGTGGTCGCGCAGCTTGGGAAATGAGAGGTTTCAGCGCGCTCGCGCGTCGTCCCGGCGAAGGTGAACCCACCGAGCGGCAGCCATTTCCCCACCGCCGGGGCCTGATCATCGTCACGACGCTGGCCACGGCCTATATGGCGAGCCATTTCTTTCGCGCCGCCAATGTCACCATCGGCCTCGATCTGATGCGCGATCTGGCGATCGGGCCGGAGGCGCTGGGCGCGCTGACCGGCGCCTTCTTCTTCGGCTTTGCCGCAGCGCAGATCCCCTGCGGCTTTTTGTTCGACCATTTCGGCCCGCGCCGGACCGTGGCCGGCATGCTCGTACTCGCCACGATCGGCGGCGCCGTCTTCACACTGGCACCGGGCTGGCCGATCCTGCTCACGGGCCGGGTGCTGATGGGTTGCGGCTTCGGGGTCATGCTGATCGGCAGCATGGTGGTGATCTCGCGCTGGTTTCCCGCGGACCGCTTTTCCACCGTCACGGCCATGGTGATGTCCATCGGCCTGCTCGGCAATCTGGTCGCCACCACTCCGCTGGCCTGGGCATCGCAGGCGATCGGCTGGCGTGGCGTGTTCGGCGCCGCCGTCGTCTTCACCGCGCTGGCTGCCGTTGCGGTCGGGCTGGTGGTACGTGATGCGCCGCCCGGCCACCCCTTTTTGGCGCGCACCCCGGAACCGCCACGCCAGATGCTGCACGGGCTCTTGGAGGTGCTGCGCAACCCCCGGCTGCGGCCCATCCTGGCGCTGAACTTTTGTAATTATGCCTGCACCTTCACCGTGCAGGGCTTGTGGGGCGGCCCGTTTCTGCGCGAGGTTCATGGACTGAGCCCGATCGAAGCCGGCAACGTCCTGCTCATCGCGGTCATCGCCTATCAGCTCGGCATGCTCGCCTTCGGCCCGCTGGACCGCCTGCTCAACACCCGCAAACGGATCGCCGCCGGCGGGACGCTGGCGATCATCTGCATCCTCGCGGCATTGGCGCTGCTGTCGCATCCGCCGGTCTGGGTGCCAATCGGCGCGATTCTGTGCATCGGTTTCTTCTCGGCCTCCTCGACCATGGTCATGACGCATGGCCGCGGCACCATTCCGGACCGCCTGATCGGGCGCGGCATCGCGACCATCAACACCTGCGTGATGTTCGGCGTCGCGTGCATGCAGACGCTGTCCGGCATCATCGTCGGCGCATTCGAACCGCTGTCCGGCGGCGCCCGCAGTGAATCCGCTTACCGCGCGCTATTCGCGGTGTTGACCCTGGTGCTGATCGCAGCGGTCGCGATCTACAGCCGCTCGCAGGACGTAAGGCCCAGCGACGAAATGCTGGGGCGGCGATAGCCGGGGGCATGAGCTCCACCGCGGATGCATTGCGACAAAAGGTCCGATAGTCTGTCGAGCAGAACGAAAAGAAACATGGGGTTGAGGAAGGGCGATGAGGCGGCTTAGCCTTAGCCCTGGCGTGGAGGGAACGATGAAGCTCGTTGCGAAGCTGTTCGCCGCGTTGCTTGTGCTGCTCATAGCGCAAGCGGCATCGGCGCAATCCGGTTATCCGAACCGCCCAGTGAAAATCCTGGTCGGCTTCACGCCCGGTACCGCGCCCGACCTTGCGGCGCGCATCCTTGCTGACCGGTTTTCGGACCTCTGGGGCACGCCGTTCGTGGTCGAGAACGTTCCCGGCGCCGGCAGCAACGTCGCCACCGATCGCGTCGCCAAGGCGGTAGCCGACGGCACCACGCTGCTGATGGGCGGCAACCCGTCGCTCGTCATCAATCCAAGCCTTTACGAGAAACTGCCGTTCGATCCGGTCAAGGACTTTGCGCCGATCTCCCAGGTGTTCATCGCGGCAAACGTGCTCGCCGTTCCAATCGACCAGCCGGTCAAAACCGTGGCGGAGCTGGTGGCGCTCGCCAAGGCGCAGCCCGGCCAGTTGTCCTATGCGCATGCCGGCGTGGGCACCTCGCAGCATCTCGGCGCCGAATTGTTCAAATACATGGCGCAGGTCGATATTGCAGCGGTGCCCTATCGCGGCAGCACGGCGTTGATGCCCGACCTGCTCGCCGGCCGCATCAACATGTCGTTCGCCAATATCGTGAACGTGTTGCCGCTCGCGCGCGAAGGGAAATTGCGCGCGCTGGCGATCACCTCGCGCAAGCGCTCAGGCTTGGCGCCGGAGTTGCCGACCATGGCGGAATCCGGCTTTCCCGGCTTCGAAGCCGTGCCGTGGTTCGGCCTGCTCGCGCCGGCCGGCACGCCGAAGGACGTTCTCGATAAATTGCACGATGAGACCGTCAGAACCCTGGCGATGCCGGAGGTTCGCAGGAAGTTCGATGAGCTTGGGCTGGAGCCAATCGGCAATACGCCGGCCGAGTTTGCAGCGGTCATCAGGAAAGAGACGCCGGAGTGGGCGAAGGTGATCAAGGATGCCGGCATCAAGCTCGGCAACTAGCTCACATAGGGCCCAAAAGCGAAGCGTATTGCATCATGTTGAGGCGACTGGCGGGTTACGCTTCCGGCTAATCCGACTACAATCTCCAGCCAGCGCGGCCCGGAGGTCATTGCAGCCGGACCGGCAGATTGAGCGGGCCGCGGAAACCGAATCCGTGCCAGCGCACGCCGGCCGGATCAGGCAAGGTCATGTTGGGGAAGCGCTCGAACAGCATGGGCAGCAGGATGACGCCAACGGTTCGCCGCGACAACTGCGCGCCCGCGCAATGGTGCGGGCCGTTGCCGAAAGCCTGGTGAGGATTGGGCTCGCGCAGCGCATTGTAGTTCTCGCCGTCTTCGAACACCTCCTCGTCCCGGTTGGCCGACGCCTGGATCGTCATCACGGTGTCGCCCTTCGGGATCCGGCAGCCGCGAATTTCAGTGTCCTCCATGACCCGCCGAGAACTCGCCTGGATCGGCGCCACCCACCGCACGCCTTCCTCGAAGGCCGCACGCCACCGGCCGGCTGCGCGCACGGCTTCAAGCTGATCCGGATGGGTAAGCAGACCGTAGAGGATGGTCAGCAAGGCGTCGCGCGGTTCGTTGATGCCGCCGCCGATCGCGATCTTGACGTTGGCGATGATCTGGCTTTCCGGAATCGGATTGTTCGCGTTTACCATGAAGGAGAGCGCCGATGAGTCCGGCTCGGCGGCCACGCGCGTCGCGTTGGCGCGGATGCATGTGTCCATTTCCGCATTGGCGATATCGGTGGCTTCGAAAGGTCCCGGCGTCCAGCCGAAATTGCCGGCGCCGTCGATCAGCGTCTGCGACCATCGCTGCATGGCTTCGTCGCTCGCATCCGGAACGCCCATTGCATGCGCCAGAATCCGCGCGGCAAGCGGTCCGGCAAGGGCGGGAAACAGATCGACGACTTCGCCGCGCGGCAGCCGGTCGAGATAGGCCGCGGCGAGTTTCGCATATAGCGGCGCCCACACCGATTCGATCGTCTTGGGCATCAATGCCGGCATCATCGCCATGCGCTCGGCGCGGTGCTCCTCATGGTCCTTGCGCATCAGCGTGCGTGCAAGAAAGGCGCGCCTCATGGGCGTGTCGGGGTCGTCGGAGCTGAACAGCGCGGCATTATCCTTCACCATTCTGGTGTCGGCAGCCCTGGTGAGGAAGGTACGGCCCACGGATTTGACCCGTAATACCGGCGCTTCGCGTCTCAGGCGCCGGTAGATCGGATACGGATCGCGCGTGAGTTCATCAATCGTTATGGTGTCGTCGAGGGGAGCCAGACCCGCGGTCGGCATGGGGCGATCCTGTTGGCTGCGGCCCATATGTGACAAACCATAAGGGCGGGCGCGGGACAGCGCAACCAAGGCGGCTGACCAGGTTATAAATAAGCCGCAACAAGCGGCGAGCCTGACGGGCCCCCACAAGGCGCGGTCGCGGTGTAATCGAAAGCCAAAGGCCGCCCGTTCGGCGGCCTCTTTCGTGTGCTGGAAAGCAGCCTGCGCGGCGGTGCTCGATTACATCTCTGCTTCGGCTTCGACGTTCACCACCGCCTTGGCAAGGGTGGATAACGCCGCGTCCGTCGCCTTTTCTTCCTTCAGCGTTGCCTCCAGCAGCGCCGCGGCGTCAGGCATGCCCAACTCATCGGCCCAGGTCCTGAGCGTGCCGTAGCGCGAAATCTCGTAATGCTCGACGGCCTGCGCCGCCGCGGTAAGACCGGCATCGAGAGCCGGCATGCCCTTGTAGTCGGTCATGATCTCCGCGCCCTCGTCGGTAATGCCCATGATGGCTTCGCACTTTTTGGCCTGCGGCTTCTTGCCCAAAATTCTGAACACCTGTTCGAGCCGTTTGATCTGGCCGCGCGTTTCCCGCTCGTGCTTGACGAATGCGGCCTTCAAATCTTTCGACTGCGCGGCCTTCGCCATTTTAGGCAGCGTTTTCAGGATTTTGTTTTCGGCGAAATAGACATCTTTCAGCGTGTCGTGGAAAAGGTCGCTGAGCAGTTTCGGCTTTTTGGCCACGGCTATCCTCCAGTGCCCCGCAATGCGGAGGCGTCGGTTTTGTTTGTTGAGCGGCAACGCGCCGATATGAACAAAGGTTCCAGAATGAAACCGCGCGTGACCGTCCCCGCGCGGCCGATTGATTTGTGCGTTCGCGAACCGGCACGGTGCCGCTATCGTCCGTCGTATTGTTCGGGCTCCATCGCCCACAGCCACTGGTCGTGACCGTGCGCGTAGTTGCGATTGGTCTGCGCCGGATTGCGGTTGACCAGTTGCCGCAGATACATCGGGTGGGTGGCGCTGCGCACCTCGTGCTCGATCGTGAACACAGGCCGGCCGCTTGCAGGTTCGACGATGTCGCGGAAGCGATATTGGTATTGATTGTCGTCGCTGTAGATCAAATTGCGCTCGCCGAGCCGTCGATAGGGCCCGGAAAAGTCGGTGATGTACATCTGCACGTGGTGGCCGTCATAGGCCGGCTGCGGCCGGTCGGTTTCGCGGAAGCGGAAATACTGATCCCGGCCCGTCTTCACCTGCGCGACCGTACCGTCGCCGTTCTGCAACGCGGCCGGCATTCCCATGATCTGCCGATAAAACGCGCAAATACCCGGCGCGGTCCCAACCGGCACGTCAAACTCGACATAAGGGATGCCGAGCGTGATGCGTCCGAACCGTGCGGCGTCCGGCTCGTAGCACCGCACGCGATTGCCCCACGGGCACGTCGCCTCAACATAGTCGTTGTGTTCGCTGAACGCGAAGGCCGACCCGTCAAGCTTTTTGGCGACCGACGCAAGCCGGGCAAGCAGCGCCTCGCGGCCCGACATCACGATACCGGTATAGCCGCGCAGCACCTGAGCCTCGCCGCTGGGCAGATGAAACTGGCTTCTGCCCACGTTGATCCACATGTTGCTGTCGGACACCATCACGTAGGGATCGCGGGTAAGTCCCAGCCCGGCCACATAGAACAGCGACGCCAGGCGCTGATCTGGCACCTGGACATTGACATGCTCGAAATGAATCGAGTTGCCGAGATCTTCGGCGGCGCGGTCGAATTGCTGGTTCATGCTGAAGGCATCCGGTGCAGGGCACACAGCTTGTTGCCGTCCGGATCGCGCAAATACGCGATATAGAGTTTCATTCCATTGCCTTCGCGTATCCCCGGCGGGTCTTCGCAGGTCTTTCCCCCGTGCGCGATACCGGCCGCATGAAACGCGTCGGCCGCTTCCGCCGACTCGGCGATGAAGCCGATGGTGCCGCCATTTGCCGGGGTTGCGGGTTTGCCGTCGATCGGCTTCGACACCGAGAAGGTGCCGGTCTTGGTTCGATAGAAAATGCGCTGGCGGTCGACCCGCCCAGGCGGGACGCCGAGGGGGCCGAGCAGCGCGTCATAAAACGACTTGGCTTTGTCCAGGTCGTTGGTTCCGATCATGATATGCGAAAACATCCTGCTATTTCCTCCCGATGTTCGTTGGAACGATGCCGCTTAGCTTCTGCGCTCGACTTTTACGGAATGAACGCTGATCGCGCTAGTGGCTGCCTGGCGTCGCCGTAAGTCCTGCCGCGGGCGGCCTTGCCCGCGCGTCGCGAAGTACTCACGCCCCAGGCCGGCCCATCGATCGCAGCATCGCATCAAGCAGTGTTTCGGCCTCGGTACCCTCGGGCAGGCGATGCAGGATATCGGTCAGCCGGCCGTCCAGCAGCAGCATGGTAAAGCCGTGCACCAGCGACCACGCCCGCGCGACGGCCGCGGCCTGATCCAGCGACAGCGTTTCGGCGGTGATATGTTCGTGGCGGCTGGCGCCGATCGCACCGGCGAGGCCGGCAAACGACGCATTTGCGGCCTCGTGCAGCGACGGCCGCGCCATGTCGAGCCGCTCGGTACGGAACATCAGCCCGTACATGCCGGGATGCGCGCGCGCATAGGCGACATAGGCTTTTGCCCGGGCCATGGCCCTGTCGAGCGGCGACGGACCGCGGGAATCCGCCGCGGCCATCGCGACATTGAACTGGCGAAAGCCGATCGCGGCGAGTTCACTGAGAAGGCCGGTCAAGTCGCCGAAATGATGGGTCGGTGCGGCATGCGACACGCCGGCTTCCCGCGCCACCGCGCGAAGGGTGAGACCCTGCAGCCCGTCGCGTTCCAGCACATTCTCGGCCGCCGTCAGCAGTGCCTCGTGCAGATCGCCGTGATGATACGGCGGATCCTCGCCAGCGCCCGCGCGGCGAACCGTCCCTCGCCCGCCGGCTCTCCGGTTCGACGCATCCTTGCGGCGAAGGGTCCGGATGCGGCCGATATTCGCTTTTGTCATGGGCGCCTTATAGGCTGCAATTTTGACACTGTAAAGATTCCGCTTGACCGCCATGCCGGCTTCGTCCAATAATCTTTACGATGTAAAGATCGATCCATGGGAGCGACCGATGCGGCAGCAGACGACCAATGTGGCCCGTACCAATCTGGCACCGATTCCGTTTGAATCCGACGCCGCTTTTCTCAAGATCGAGGGCGAACTGCCGCGCGAACTCAACGGCACGCTGTATCGCAACGGCCCCAATCCGCAATTCGATTCGCCCGGCGCGCACTGGTTCGTTGGCGACGGCATGCTGCATGCCTTTTATCTCGAAAACGGCCGCGCCAGCTATCGCAACCGCTGGGTTCGCACCACGAAATGGCAGACCGAGCATGACGCCGGCCGCGCGCTGTTCGGCGGGTTCGGCCAGAAACTTCCCGGCGCGCCGGCATCGACGCCGGCGGACGGCGGCGTCGCCAACACCAACATCATCTTTCACGGTGGACGCCTGCTCGCGCTGGAGGAAGGCCACCTGCCGACCGAGATCGAGCCGGGCACGCTGAAGACGCTGGGCACCACCAATTACGACAATCGCATCGCCGGCCCCTTCACCGCACATCCGAAAATCGATCCCGTTACCGGCGAGATGATGTTCTTCGGATATAACGCCGGCGGCCCGTTCACCCCCCTGCTCTCGTTCGGATCCGTCGATGCCTCCGGCATCGTCACCAGATTCGATCGTTTCGAGACGCCCTATGCCAGCATGGTGCATGACTTCATCGTCACCGAGAACCATCTGCTGTTCCCGATCCTCCCCGTCACCGGCAGCATGGAGCGCGCGAGGCGCGGGCGGCCAGCTTATGCCTGGGAGCCCGACAAGGGCGGCTATGTCGGCCTGATGAAGCGCAACGGCACCGCCGGCGATATCGCCTGGTTCCGCGCCGAAAGCTGTTACGTGTTCCATGTCATGAATGCCTGGGAAGACGGCGACCGCATCATCGCGGACGTGATGCAGTTCGAGGAAGCGCCGCTGTTCACCCATCCCGATGGCTCGCGGACCGATCCGAACAAGTCGCGCGCGCGCTTGTGCCGCTGGACCTTTGACCTAGCCGGCAATACCGATTGCTTCACCCAGACCTATCTCGACGACGTCACCGGCGAATTTCCGCGCATCGACGACCGCCGCGCCGGCCTTGCCAGCCAACACGGCTGGTACGCCTGCGCCAATCCCGGCCTGCCGATATTCGGCGCGCTGTCCGGCGTGGTGCATGTCGACGGCCGTGGATCGCGGCTCGGGCAGTATCTGCTACCCGCCGGCGACACCATTTCCGAGCCGGTATTCGTCGCGCGCGGACCTGACGCCGCCGAGGGCGATGGCTGGCTGCTGGCGGTGGTCTGGCGCGCGCCGGAAAACCGCAGCGACCTTGCGGTCTTCAACGCCTGCGATGTTGGGGCGGGTCCCACGGCATTGGTGCAGCTCGGCAGCCGCGTTCCGGACGGATTTCACGGCAATTGGGTCAGTGCAGCGTGATGAAGTCAAACATCATCGTCATTCCGGGATGCGCCACTTGGCGCAGGCCCGGAATCCATAATCGCCGATCGTAGTGAAAAGCATTGTAATTATTACACATTTTGAAACACGCCCGTTATTTTGACATTGTCAAGATTTCCGTTGACCCCGCCTCGAGTAAAGCTTAAACACATCTTTACAACGTAAAGATAACAGGCCCCGTGAGGCACGCCATGACCATCTTTCTGATCCTTGCTCCGTTCGGTGCTTTCGCCCTGCTGATGCTGATGGCCTCGGCGCCGGTCAGCCTGTTCACTTCCGCCGCGATCTGCCTTGCCGTCATCGGCTACGACGTCGTGCGCGGCCGCTCGATCAAGCTGCTCGGCGCGGCGTCGGTAGTGCTGTTCGGCGCCCTGGGCTGCTATGTCGCTTTGGTCGATCCCGGCCTCGGCACCTCTGCGATAAAACTCTGCATCGATGCCGGTGTGTTCGCGATCTCGCTGGCGTCGATCGCGTTCGGTTTCCCGTTCACCCTGCAATATGCCCGCGAGGTGGTCGATTCCGAAACCGCCGAACTGCCGGGCTTCCTGCCGGCGAACTACGTCATCACCTGGGCATGGACCGCGGCGTTCCTGGCGATGATGGCGGCAAACGTCCTGATGATCTACAGCCCGAGCCTGCCGCTGTGGTCGGGCCTCGCGATCGCCTTTGCTGCCCGCAACAGCGCCAGCTATTTCACCAAATGGTATCCTGAATACCGGAAAGCCAAGTATGCTGCCGCTCCGACCGCCGCCAACGCGATGGCCAGTTAGGAACCCGCCGATGAAAGACGTCTTCGCCAAGCTCGCCACCGATTTTTTCTCCACCATCGTTTTCCTGGCGTTGTACGTCGTCACCGGCAACCTCCTGCTCGCGACCGGCGTTGCCATCGCCGGCGCGATCGCGCAGGTGGTCTATGCCCGCGTCAAGGACGAGCGCTTAAGCTTCATGACCTATGCGAGTCTCGGGCTGGTCATCGTTCTTGGCAGCGCGACGCTGCTGACCAACGATCCGCGCTTCGTGCTGGCGAAGCCCTCGATCGCGCATTTTGCGATCGGCGCCATCATGCTGAAGCGCGGCTGGATGCTGCGCTACATGCCGCCGATCGTAACCCAGACGATCCCGGAATATGTCACCATCGCCGGCTACGCTTGGGCGGCGCTGATGTTCGTGCTCGGCCTCGGCGTGATCGCGGCGGCATCTACCGGCGACATCAAGCTGTGGGCGTTCTACGTCTCAGTGGTCGCGATCGGCGCCAAGATCGCGGCATTCGCCGTCCAGTATGCTGCGTTCCGCATTCTGGTCACCAACCGGATTCGTGCCGCACGCGCCTGATCGCGGCTGCGACGCCCTCGCCTCTTGCGCGCCGGGCTGTTGCTGTGACATGCCTATGCACGAGCAACGATTATCGAAGGAGATACCATGTCGGTCGACGGAAACTGGAAAATCACCATGAGCACGCCGATGGGGGAGCGCAAAGCGGATCTGACGCTGCAGAGTTCCGGCGGCACGCTGACCGGCACGCAGGGGGCAGAAGGCCAGTCCGGCCCGATCTTCGACGGCACCGTCAATGGCGACAACGTCGCCTGGAAAATATCGATCACCAATCCGATGCCGCTGACGCTGGCGTTTACCGGCAAGGTCGCCGGCGATACCATCAGCGGCGACATGGGCATCGGCGCGATGGGCAGCTTTCCATTCAAGGGGGCGCGGGCGTGAGGGCACGCAGCCTGCATTATCACCGTCATTCCGGATGCGCCTATTGGCGCGGGCCCGGAATCCATACTCTCCGTGGTGGTTATGGATTCCGAGCTCGCGCTTCGCGCGCCCCGCAATGACGAGCGTTTTTGTTCCACGTAACTCCCCTCACCCCAAATTCAACTCCTTGAAGAAATCATTGCCCTTGTCGTCGATGATGATGAAGGCCGGGAAATCCTCGACCTCGATCCGCCAGGTCGCTTCCATGCCGAGTTCGGGATATTCCACCACCTCGACCTTTTTGATGCAGTGCTCGGCGAGGTTTGCCGCGGCGCCTCCGATCGAGCCGAGATAGAAGCCGCCGTGCTTCTTGCAGGCCTCGCGCACGGCAGGCGCGCGATTGCCTTTCGCCACCATCACCATCGATCCGCCCGCGGCCTGGAACTGGTCGACAAAAGAATCCATCCGGCCCGCCGTGGTCGGCCCGAACGCGCCGGAGGCGTAGCCGTCCGGCGTCTTGGCGGGCCCGGCATAGTAGACCGGATGGTTCCTGAAATAATCCGGCAGCGGTTCGCCCTTTTCCAGCCGCTCGCGCAGTTTGGCATGCGCCGAATCCCGCGCGACGATCATGGTGCCCGTAAGCGACAGTCTTGTCTTGATGGGATGCCTTGATAGCGTCGAAAGTATTTCCTTCATCGGCTGGTTGAGATCGATCTTCACCACTTCGCCGCCGAGCGTTTGCTCCACCTGCGGCAGATATTGCGCCGGGTTGTGTTCGAGCTCTTCAAGATAGACGCCGTCCCTGGTGATCTTGCCGAGCACCTGGCGATCCGCCGAGCAGGACACGCCGAGCCCGATCGGAAGCGACGCGCCGTGGCGCGGCAGCCGAATCACCCGCACGTCATGACAGAAATATTTGCCGCCGAACTGCGCACCGACGCCGAGCGACTGCGTCATCTTCAGGATTTCCTGCTCCATTTCCAGATCGCGGAACGCGTTGCCGTCCGCCGAACCGTGGGTCGGCAGCGCATCGAGATAACGGGCCGAGGCGAGTTTCACCGTCTTCATGCAGAGTTCGGCCGAGGTACCGCCGATTACGATGGCGAGATGATAGGGCGGACACGCCGCGGTGCCCAGCGTCAGCACTTTTTCCTTCAGGAAGGCGAGCAGCCGGTCCCTGGTCAGTACCGACGGTGTCGCCTGGAACAAAAAGCTCTTGTTCGCGCTTCCGCCGCCCTTGGCCATGAACATGAACTTGTAGGCGTCATCCCCTTCGGCATAGATCTCGCACTGCGCCGGCATGTTGTTGGCGGTATTTTTCTCCTCATACATCGACAGCGGCGCCACCTGCGAGTAGCGCAGATTGCGCCGCAGATAAGCGTCGCGCGCGCCTTCGCTTAACGCCGCCTCGTCGTCGCCGTCGGTGATGACGTTGCAGCCTTTCTTGCCCATGATGATGGCGGTGCCGGTGTCCTGGCACATCGGCAGCACGCCGCCGGCGGCGATGTTGGCGTTCTTCAGAAAATCGAACGCGACGAACTTGTCGTTGTCGGAAGCCTCCGCATCGTCGAGGATGGAGCGCAACTGCCTGAGATGCCCCGGCCTGAGGTAGTGGTTGATATCGCCGAACGCGGCCTCGCTCAATGCCCGCAGCGCCTCGCGCGACACTACGAGCATCTCGCGGCCGAGCACCTTTTCGACGCGGACACCATCGGTAGTGATTTTCTTGTAGGGCGCGGTGTCGGCGCCGAGCGGGAATAAGGGCGTGTGTCTGTACGGCGGTACAGGGGTGGCGGCGGACGGGATCGGAGTTGGGGCGTTCATGGCAGACTCAGCTGGCAGCGGCATATAAGATCAAGAACCCCGCCTGTATGCGCCAAGAAGAGCTGCGTTTTCAATGCAATTCTGTACCGGGCTTGACCCAGCAACCCATCTTCCTGAAGAGTCTTTTTTAGACGGATGCGCGGGTCGAGCCCGCGCATGACGATTCCAGGCGAGGAAATTTGACGATGACATTCATGCAAAAATACAGATCGCAGTCTTCCGCAGCGGCCTTCGCGCTATTCGCGACCTTCGCCCTCGCCTCCCCCGCCCGCGCCGACCGTTGCGAGGATATCGCGGGCCAGCTCAAGGGCCAGATCGACGGCCTCAAGGTCGGCATCACCGCGGCACGGGTGGTTTACCTGTCGCATCCGGACGCCAAGGAGCTGTCGCTGGGCTGCCGCGGCCGCGATTACAGCAATGAACTCTATGCCAAGGCCGATGGCCGTAAGCCGAAGCCGGCGTTTTACGATTTGGTGGCGCGGGCGTCGGCGATCGTGTTCACGGTACCGGTGGACAACACGCTGAAAGGCGCGACCCGCTGCATCAAGCGGATGGGGATTTTCCGCGGCGACAATGTGAAGATCCGCTATCGCCGCCTCGACATGGTATGCAACCGCACCAAGACCGACGCCGCGATCGCCATTTCTCGGCGCAAGGACGAGTGAGGATCTATCCCGGATCCGATGCAGCACTCCGCAAGCCGGGATAGGCGTTCCTCCCGCGACGCCCGTCAATGCTGCAACCAGCCCATCGGTGAGAAGTTGAACCGGACTGCAATCCGGGATTTAGTACCGCAAGCAACAAATTGCCTGGAGGCCGGCGATGCCCGACGCAAAAACCTACACCGGCGGCTGCCATTGCGGCATGGTGCGGTTCGAATGCACCTGCGATCTTGCCACGGTGACCGCATGCAACTGCTCGATCTGCACCAAGAAAGGCCTGCATTTCACGTTCGTGGCGCCGAAACGTTTTCAGTTGCGCGCCGGCGAGGAGAATTTGAAAGAGTACCTGTTCAACAAGCACGTGATCCGGCACCAATTTTGCGCCGATTGCGGCGTCGAGGTATTCGCACGCGGCCGCAGGCCGGACGGCACCGAAATGGTGGCGTTGAACGTAAGCTGCATCGACGGCATCGAACTGGCAAAATTGCAGATGACGCCGATCGATGGAAGAAGCATGTAGCCTTCATTCCGGGGCCCGCCGAGCGCGACCTGGAATCCAGAGCAGTACGCGGTGCCGGATTCCGGATTCGCGCCAAGTGGCGCGCCCGAATGAGGAGTATCTAAATATCCAGCGCCTTGTAGCGGCGGAAGATACCGTCTTCGTTGAAGGGAATGCGGCGGTCGCTTTCGAGATAGGCCCTGATGTTGGGCCGCACGGCGACGCGGTCGCGCAGTTCCACCAGCCTCGGAATCCTGCGCTCGAATTTCGCCATGCGCTTGGGAAACGCGTAGCGCAGTCCCTCTACGATCTGCAACAGCGAGAGATCGACATAGGTCGCGCGGCGCCCGGTGGTAAAGGTGCCGCCGCTGTCGCTCACCAGGCGCTCGAAATATCCGAGATATTTCGGCACCCGCTCGTTCCAGAATTCGTCGGTGCGTTTTTTCGCCGGCCCGCGCTGGTCCTCGTAATACAGCGACGGCCCCAGCGGATGATGGGTGTCGTGAATTTCCAGCACCATATCCGCGATGGTGAGCTGCAGTTGGTGCACCCACAGCTTTCCTGCTTCCGCCTTCGGCGCAAGGCCGTGGCGCGCGCCCAGATAGAGCAGGATGTTGGCGGTCTGTGCGATCACCAGCTTGCCGGCTTTGAGGAACGGCGGCGCGAACGGTGGCGTGCCGGCGGCCGCCATCATCCCGGTCATCGCCGCCATGCCGCCGGCGCCGCGCGCCACATCGTCGTAGCCGGCGCCGGCATCTTCCAGCGCCAGCCGGACATATTCGCCACGGCCCTGGATGCCCGGCCAGTAATAGAGTCGGTAGCGCATGCAGGACCTCCTGGGCGTCGCGCAGCCCGAACGGGTTTAACGGGTCGTTAAGCCATTCGTTCGAAACCACCGTTATAGATCGAACTCCGAAAGGAAGCCGCGACATACTTACGGAATCTCAACGCTATTCGGTAAAGCGCCGGTTCCAGACAAGATGAATGCGCCGCAATACCCAGGCTTAAGATTTAGGTTTGTTACGTAATCCAGCAGGGGGAAGCACGCGTCATGCCGCCGGATACCGGTTTCGCTTTTGCCTATCACCAGTTGCTTGTCGCCGCGGCAGGCTCGGTTTGCCTGTTCGGCACCTGGGTCGGCATGCGGCATTTCGCGCGCGCCCGCGCGACCCAAGGTCCGACGCGCTATGGCTGGCTGTTCATGGCGTCGGTCGGCACCGGCGTCGCGCTGTGGGCATCGACGTTCATCTCGATTCTCGCGCTCGATCCCTCGCTTGACAGCGGTTTCGAGCCGCTGGCAACCGCCGCCGTGCTGGTGATCGCCATCGTCGCCTGCCTCCTGGGCTTCCAGATCGGCAGCCGGCCATATCCGGCACTGGCGCCGGAACTGGGTGGACTGGTCGTGGGGGTCGGCCTGCTCGCCATGCACTATGTCGGGCTGAGCGGCTGGCATGTCGCCGGCACCACGCATTGGAACCCGTGGGGCGTCGGCCTCACATTGATTGTTGGCCTCAGCCTCAGTGCGCTCTCGGTCAATCGGGCCAATCGCCCGGTGACGCGATATTGCCGTCATGGTGCGGCGATCGTGATGGCCTTCATGATCTGCGCCATGCATTATACGCTGACAGCAGCGTCCAGCACGATCCCCGATCCTTCCGTGACGCTGCCGGGATACCTGATCCCCGCTTACATGCTCGGCATCAGCGCGGTCGGCGCCGTGCTGCTGGTGATGGGCAGCGGTTTTTCGACGTATGTCGTCGACCTGCGCACGCGCACGGAATCGGCCGACCGCATCAACCAGCTGTCGTTCAACGACAGCATGACAGGATTGCCGAACCGTATCGCGTTCAACGAACGGCTGGCGTTCACATTGGCCGAAGCGCACGAACTGGCGCACCAGGTCGCTGCGTTCTCGATTGACCTCGACGGTTTCAAGGACGTCAACGACGTGTTCGGCCACAGCGCCGGCGACCTGCTGTTGATCGAAGCCGCAGACCGGATGCGCCGGCTGCTCGGCCCCGGCGAATTCCTGGCGCGGCAGGGCGGCGACGAGTTTTTGGGGCTGCAGATGTCCGGCAATCACCCCCACGACGCGCAGGCCTTCGCCGAACGCATCGCCGCCGTGTTTGACCTGCCATTCCAGCTCCATGACCGGCCGGTCGCCCTCACCACCTCGATCGGGTTTTCGATCTTTCCGACCGATACGCCGCAACGCGACCAGCTATTGAGCAACGCCAAGCTCGCGATGCACCGGGGAAAAAGCAAACAGCGTGGGTTGATCACGAAGTATCAGCGCGAGATGGACGATGCCGCGCGCGACCGGCGCGCCCTGGCACGCGACCTGCTGACCGCGACCGCGGGCGGCGAGCTCGAACTGCATTATCAACTGCAGGCATCGCTCCATGACGGAAAGGTCTGCGGCGCCGAAGCCTTGATGCGCTGGCGCCATCCCAGCCGCGGCATGATCTCGCCGGCGGAATTCATCCCGCTGTCGGAGGAAACCGAAGCGATCATCCCGATGGGCGAATGGGCGCTGCGCACCGCCTGCC
This sequence comes from uncultured Bradyrhizobium sp., assembly GCF_964252615.1. Lineage (NCBI taxonomy): Bacteria > Pseudomonadati > Pseudomonadota > Alphaproteobacteria > Hyphomicrobiales > Nitrobacteraceae > Bradyrhizobium > uncultured Bradyrhizobium sp. The sequence continues at coordinate 26,806 of NZ_CAXUNQ010000039.1, read as the reverse complement.
GCGACGCGGCGGCAGGCAAAATCCCTGGCACGATAGCGGTCAATCTGTCGCCGGTGCAGTTCAGCCGCGATGACCTTGCCGAAAAAATCCACGCCATCCTGATCGAAACCGGACTGTCGCCGAAACGGCTCGAGGTCGAGGTCACGGAATCCACCTTGATGTCGGACCAGGCCCGCGGCCTGCACATCCTGCGCAAGCTGAAATCGATGGGCATATCGATTGCGATGGACGACTTCGGCACCGGCTATTCGTCGCTTGCGATGCTGCATGCATTTCCATTCGACAAGATCAAGCTCGACCAGTCGTTTGTAAAGCGGCTGCCTGCCGACGCCGCGGCGGCGGCAATCGTCCGCACCGTACTGACGCTGGGGCGCAGCCTCGGCATCCCCGTGCTTGCGGAAGGCATAGAAACCGAGACGCAGTGGGATTTCCTGGCGCAGGAAGGGTGCGCCAAAGGCCAGGGCTTTCTGTTCGCAAAGCCCGTCGCATTGGCGAAATTATCCGGCGCGATCGCGGCGGCGGCGGCTTTTGAAATCGCTCTCGATGCCGAGACAACCGCGCGGCGTAGGGTGGGGTGAGCGCAAGCGAAACCCACCTCACCTACCGCAATCGGATGGTGGGGCGTTCACGCACCTGCGACAATTCAATTTGCGGCGAAGCAGTACATCAGCCCGTCGCCCCCGGTGCTCTTCAGGTCGTTCTGCGAGCAGCCGCCGTCGGGTCCGCGTGAAGGATGCGACGAGTTCCAGGACTTTGAGGCATCGTCGTCGCGAAGTCCGATACGGTCGGAATGGCCGACCATTGCCGAGCCCTGCGTGCTGCTCGTCCAGTTCTTGCAGGTGCGGTCGTCGGCGCCTGCGAATGCGGTGCCGTCCGGCTGCGATCCGGTCAGCACGTCATGGCAGTTCGGGGTGTCGCCGCGGCCGTTGATGACGTCGCCCTTTTCGCTGAGCGCGGTCTGTTTGGTGAGGTTGTTGGCGCCGTGCAACTCGGCGACGTCCTTGGCGACCACGACGCCCTTGGCATTCTGCCACGGACCCTGACCGATGCGGTCGCGCGCGTTGATCGCGGGCTTGCCGTCGGCGGCCTGGGTCGACAGATATGCGCGCCATGTCTTTGCACCGGCGCCCGCCGCCTGCGCCAGCGTCTGGCAATAATTGTCCGCACCCGCAAGGCCGCCGAGATTGGCACCGTTGCCGATGCCGGTGCTGGTAAGGAAGAATGTGGTGCCGGCGCCCTGCGCATAAGCGCCTGTCGAGATGACGGCGACTGCGGCGGCGAGGCACGCGCGGGAAACCATTCTGCGAACTGAAAACATCATATTCCTCCCGATTTGTTCTGATCCGCCGGTTCGTTGACCGACGGGCATGCCCAATATCAACACGCATTACCAGACATTATTCCCGCCGCACCGAGCTGCAACCACGGTGCGGCGGCGTCAAATCAAAAGGCGCCGCGAGCTCGTCGCGGCGCCTCATATTCAGACCATCAGGCAGGCTCAAGCCTGCTGAATGGCCGAAAGTTCCCAGCTTGCTGCGCGCGGCCGCACGAAGGTCCATACTTCGGTGACCTCGGTGGGCTGCTCGCTGCCGCCGACCAGGCGGCCGGTGCTGCGCTCGATGGTCTTGTCGACCAGCGAAAACCGCATCGCGACGCTGGCGTAGTCGGTATCGCCTTCGCGCCAGGCTTCGGCAAGATCCCCCTGCAGCAACTTGACGTCCGAAACCTTGTTGAGGTCGTTGCGGGCCTTGTTCTCCGCAAGGTCTTTGGTGAAGTACGATACCATTTCCGGCGTCGCCAGCGTATGCAGCTTGGCGACATCCTCATTGGACCAAGCGGCCTGGATTTCGCCCAGCAGGCGTTCGAAGGCTTCGTAGTCGGAAGGCCCGATTTCGAGCGGCGCGCTGCCTGATCCCAGCCCAAAACCGGAGCCGGTGCGTAAACTGGCCAGCGGACCCGGCCCCGCGGCCGGTCCAGACGCGGGGCCGGCATAGGCCGAAGCCGTCGCGTTGCGGCGCTGCCACCAATTCATGGCCAGCCGGACCACAACGATGATGAGGCCGATCTGCAGGATCAGCCCGAAGATCGACGACAGTCCGCCAAGGCCGCCGAACATGCCGCCACCGAACAGCATGCCAAGCAGGCCGGCGCCGAGGAAGCCCGCGGCGAGGCCGCCGAGCATGCCCATGCCGGGCCGGTTGAAGAAACCGCCCCTGGCGGCCGTGGCCGCACCTGCGCCCATTCCGGGGCTGCCCGGCTGGGTCATGGTGCGATTGAACGGCTGCGCCGCATTCGGCGCGGTCGAGGTGCTAGGCGGCGCCGAGAAGGTCCGCGACCCTCGCGAGCCCGAGCTGCTGCCGCCGCCGATCCGGGCGTCGGCCGCGGAGATCGCGAGCATCAGTGGTAACGCCAACGATAGAACGACGGCGATCATCTTGACGATGCCGCGTGTGCGCTGCGTGAAATTCATCGGTTTTCCCTCATTCCCCGGCAGGGGGAAGCGCTCCTAACATGGGCACCCCTGCCCAAAAGTGAAGCGCCCATGACGACGCAGGGCTGCGGCGCTCGGTCGCGGGCGGGCGGCGATACCGCCGGAAACAGTCGTCCCGCGCAGCGGTGACCGATAACCCCTGGCGTTAATGGGTAGCGCGCATCGTTGTAACGGCGTTCATCAAACAAGACGACAAAGCATGTGGGTCCCCGCCTGCGCGGAGACGACGCAATGCGGCAGCGTCGGCGCGTATCACCCCGGCGCCATGGTCTGCTTGACCTTCTCGACCAGCGCGCTGAGCGCGAACGGTTTCGGCAGGAACGCGAACTGCTCGTCGTCCCGCAGCACGCTCTTGTCAAAGGCGTCCTCGGCGTAGCCCGAGACGAAGATGATCTTCAGATCCGGATTGCGCGCGCGCATCGCCTTCAGCAGCGTCGGCCCGTCCATCTCCGGCATCACCACGTCGGAGACGACGAGATCGACCGCGCCGTTCTTTTCTTCCAGCGCTTCCATGGCTTCGACGCCGTTGGCCGCCTCGATCACGCTGTAGCCGCGCGAGCGCAAACCCCGCGCATTCAGCGAGCGCAGCCCGTCCTCGTCCTCGACCAGCAGAATGGTGCCCTGCCCGGTCAGGTCAGCGGCGCGTTTGGCTTCCGGCTGCTCTTTTGCAGCGCCATTGACAGCGGCCTCCGGCTGCACCTCCTGTTCGGCATGGTGCCGCGGCAGGAAGATACGGAACGAGGTACCCCGGCCGGCTTCGGAATCGACATAGACGAAACCGCCGGTCTGCTTGACGATGCCGTACACCGTCGACAGCCCGAGCCCGGTGCCCTTGCCGACGTCCTTGGTCGAGAAGAACGGCTCAAAGATCTTGTCGACGATATCGGCCGCGATCCCGGTGCCGGTATCGCTGACGTCGATCCGCACATAATCCGCCGGCGGCATGCCTTTATAGGACAATTTTCCGGCTTCCTCGGCGGAAACGTTGGCGGTGCGCACCGTCAGCCTGCCGCCGTCCGGCATGGCGTCGCGCGCGTTGACCGCTAGATTGACGATCACCTGCTCGAATTGCGACAGATCCGCTTTCACCGGCCACAGGTCGCGTCCGTGCTGGATTTCCAGCGCCACTTTTTCTCCGATCAGCCGCTTCAGCAAGCGGTCGACGTCCGACAGCGCTTCGCGGAGATCGAGCACCTGCGGCCGCAATGTCTGCTTGCGGGAGAATGCCAGCAATTGCCGCACCAGCGTCGCCGCGCGCGTGGCATTCTGCTTGATCTGCATAATGTCCTGGAATGACGGGTCGGTCGGCTTGTGGGCGTTGAGCAGGAAGTCGTTCGCCATCATGATGGCGGACAGCACGTTGTTGAAGTCGTGCGCGATGCCACCGGCGAGCTGGCCGACGGTTTCCATCTTCTGCGCCTGATTGATCTGGCTCTCCAGCCGGCGCCGCTCGGTGGTTTCCAGCATATAGACGATGGCCGCTTCGCTGTCGTTTTCCTCGCCCTCCACCGCGGTGACGAAGAATTGCCCCCAGCGTTCCCCGGTCCCCTTGAGCATCGCCTCGACCGGCGCAATGTCGCCGTGCCCTTCGGCGGCCTGGTTGATCGCGGCGACGAGCCGGCCGCGGTCGCGATCGTTCACCGAGGCGAGAATCGATTTGCTGACCCCGCCATCGTCATCGAGGTTCTGCGCCAGCTTGGCGAAGCGCGCATTGGCGCGCACCACCGCGCCTGCCTTGTCGACGGTGGCGATCGCCATCGGGGTATGATCGAAGAACCGCATGAAGCGTACTTCAGCGGCGCGCTGCGGATCGAGCCGCTCGTCGCGGGCTCGGCTGATCACCAGCGTCCGTGATGCGCCGGGCACGCCGTCGGCGCCGAATGCCAGCTTGTGATAGAGCCGCACCGGCATGGTCTTGCCGCCGCGCATCCGCAGATCGATGTCGAACACTTCGGTTTTGACCTCGCCGGGCACCGGCACGATCGAGGTCAGCAGCGACGCGCCGTCGCCGGATACGACATCGGTCAGCTTCAACCCGCCGTTGCCGATCTCCGCCAGATCGTAATCCAGCCAGTTCGCCAGCGTGGCGTTGACATAGACGAGGTTGCCGGCCGCATTGACCGAGAAGAATCCGCACGGCGCGTGATCGAGATATTCGATGGCGTGCTGCAACTCCTGAAACACGTCTTCCTGCCGCTCGCGATCCCGCGTAATATCGGCAATCGACCACACCGCGAATTTGATCTCGCGCTTGCTTCGGCCGAGCGGCCGGACCCGCATCCGCAGCCAGCGGCCCTGCATGCCGTCGCTGCCGGCAACGCGGACCTCCTCCTGCTGGCGTTTTCCCTCGCGCGCGGCTTTCAAGAGGCGGAACACCGCTTCGGATACGTCGGGATTGCCGATAAATACCCGCTCCACCGGACGGGCATCCTGCGGCGTCGCGGCCCCGGTCAACGCAAGATAGGCGGCGTTGGCGTAGACCACATGGCCGCGCGAATCGGTGACCGCAAGTCCGTCGAAAGCGTGATCGGCAATCGGCCGCATGATCGGATCGTCCGCAATGCGGTCGGCAAAACGAACGATGCCGGCTGCGAACGCGAACAGGTTGAACAGCCCGACCATTGCCAGCAGCGCCAGCAGCCCCAGGATATAAGGCTGCGCCTGCGCCCGGCCGAGGGTCATGAACGCAACCGCCGCCGCGACAATGGCGCCCGCGACCAGCAGCACCAGCACGATACTGCCGCTGCGCCGCGCCGGCTCATGCGCCGGGGATGGTGGCAGATCGTTGTCGGGCTCGATGGTCATCGGATGAGCGGTGGCCTGTTGAAATGGATGGAACGCACGCAGACGCGATAACTCCTGAGTGCCTGAATCGGCCCCACCGGTGCAAGCATGTCGTGCGGTTATTTCATGATTTCACGCCCCGACGCAGCGCAGCGCGCTGGTGCGCTGCTGAGCCGGGGCCGTAACGAACGCCGGCTTTTGCCACGGTCCCGGTTCTGCAAAGCAGCGCCGAAGAAGCACTGCGTCGCGCCGGGGTCGCGGACACTTCAAACCCGTCGTCCCGACAGCCCCCGCTTCAGCCCCATTACATAGCCGATGATTTCGGCAACGGCGTGATAATGCTCGACCGGAATCTCGTCGTCGATCTCCACCGTGGCGTGCAGGGCGCGGGCCAAGGCTACGTTCTCGACGATGGGAATATCGTGGGCTTTCGCGACTTCCCGAATCTTGAGCGCGATAATGTCGACGCCCTTGGCGACGCAGATCGGCGCCGACATGCCGCGCTCATAGGACAGCGCCACCGCGTAATGGGTCGGGTTGGTGATGATCACCGAGGCTTTTGGAACCGCGGCCATCATCCGCTTCTTCATGCGCGCATGACGCAACTGCCGGATCCGGCCCTTGACGTGCGGATCGCCTTCGGACTGCTTGAACTCTTCCTTCATTTCCCGCAGCGACATCTTCTGGCGCTCGAACCATTGCCGGTACTGGAAGAAATAATCCGCAATTGCGACCAGCGCCAGCATCGCCACCACCGCGCCCATCAGCTGCAGTATCAGGGTGATGGTCGTGCCCAGAATTGACGCCGGGTCGAACCGCACCATCGCATCCAGCCGATGCCGCTCCGGCCACAGGATCGCGGTCATGACCGCGCCAAGTGCGGCCAGCTTGAAAATGCCCTTGGCGAAATTCACCGCGGCCTGTTTGCCGAACAGCCGCTTGGCCCCGGCCAGCGGCGAGATCTTGCTCAGCTTGGGCTTTAAGGATTCGCCCGACCACACCAGCCGGTGCTGCACCATGTTGCCGGCGACCGCCGCGATCATCAGCAGCAGCAGCGGGACGCCGATGGCCGCGATCACCGCCATTCCGAGGCTTTGCGCCAACGCCAGCAGGCTTGGGCCATCGGCGTGGATCATCCAGGAATTGGCCACCAGACTGCGCAACGGCAGCAGGATGCCGCCGCCGATCGATCCGGAAAATGTCGACAGCACCAGCGTCGCACCGGCGATCATGAACCAGGTGTTGACCTCCTGGCTCTTGGCGACGTCGCCGCGGTCATGGGCGTCATCCAGCCGTTTTTGCGTCGGATCCTCTGTTTTTTCCGCGGCGTCGTTCTCGTCGGCCATCGTTTTAGCTCCGCGGGATCAATTGATGCATGACGCTGACGACGTAATCCATGTAAGTTCCCATCATCGTCGCCAGCACCGCGGCGAAAATCAGGAAGCCGGCCAGGATCGAGAGCGGCACGCCGACGAAATAAACCTGCATCTGCGGCATCAGCCGCGCCAGCACGCCAAGCCCCACATTGAACACGAGGCCGAATACCAGAAAAGGTGCCGCCAGCTGGGCGCCGATCTTGAAGGCGGCGGCGAATGCGCGGGTGGCGAGCGCAGCGATGTCGCCGCTGGGCATCAACTCGCCCGGCGAAAAGATCGCGTAGCTGTCGTTGAGCGCGGCGATCACCAGATAATGGGTGTCGGTGGCAAACAGCAGCGTCAGGCCAAGAATGGTGAGGAAGTTGCCGATCAGGAGGCCCTGCTGGCCCTGGGTCGGATCGACGGCGGTCACGAAGCCGAGGCCGAGCTGCTGGGCGATCACCGAGCCCGCGACCTGTAGCGCGGACAGCGTGACCCGCGCAGTGGCGCCGAGCACCACGCCGATGACGATCTCGTGCACCAGCATCACCATCAGCGGCGCCATCGACTGCATATCGATGGTGTAGGCGGCGCGGTGCAGCGGCAGGATGATCAGCGTCAGCGCCAGCGCGATCGCAAGCTTGATGCGGACCGGAATGTTGGTCTCGCCAAACCCCGGCAACAGCATCACCATCGCGCCGATGCGGGCGAATACCAGCATGAAGGCGGCGGCGAGCGCGGGCAGCAGCGAGATATCGATACGCATGGGCAAAGAGTGCCTTGAATGAATGGACGCCGCATTCAGCCTGGCCCCATCCCGAGAAGCGTGATCTTGCATCAGCCCCCGATGATTCGCGACGAGATCCGCAGCATGTGGCCCTGCAGCGCGTCCGCCATGAACGGCAGCGCCAGCAGCAGCGTCACGAAAATCGCAAGTATCTTCGGCACGAAGATCAGGGTCTGTTCCTGGATCTGCGTCAGCGCCTGGATCAGCGACACTGCGACGCCGACAATGAGGCCGACGACCATCAGCGGCGACGACACCACCACGATGGTCCAGATCGCATCGCGCGCGACGTCGAGGGTTTCAGCGCCGGTCATGATCTCAATTCCATTCTTGCTCGGTCAACTCGTTCGTCATTCCGGGATGCGCCGCTTGGCGCAGGCCCGGAATCCATGCTTTCTGTGCCAGCGTGGGGAGGCTGACACGAATACCGGAGATACATGGATTCCGCGCCCGCGCTTCGCGCGCCCCGGAATGGCAACTAGATCGGCATCTTCATGATGTCTTCGTAAGACTGGATCACGCGGTCGCGCACCGATACCAGCGTGGAGACCGCGACGTCGGTTTCCGCCACCGCCGTCACGACATCCATCACGTTGGACTTGCCCGACGCCATCGCCAGCGTCTGGGCGTCGGACTTGCGCCCGGAATCCATCACGCTGCCGATGGCGTCCTTGAGCATTGCGCCGAACGACTGGCCGCCGCCTTGTTCGGAAGCCTTCCCTGCACCGATACCGCCGCCGGATTCCAGCATGCGGCCGAGGCTCGCGTAGGCATTTGCAGCGACTGTCGGGGAAGCCATGGCTATAATTTCCTTCAGGCTTTGAGGATGTCGAGGGTGCGTTGAATCATCCGCCGCGTCGCGCTGATGATATTGAGGTTTGCCTCGTAGGATCGTTGCGCGTCGCGCATGTCGGTCATTTCGATCAGCGGATTGACGTTGGGGTATTTGACGTTGCCGGCGGCATCCGCCGACGGGTTGCTCGGCTCATACTTGACGCGAAACGCGGACGCGTCGGTCTTGACCTTGCCCAAGGTCACGACCTTGGCGTCCAGCGTACGGTCGAGCGCTGAAGAGAAGGTCGGCACCTTGCGGCGATAGGGTTCGCCTCCTGCGGTCGGCGCGGTCGAATCCGCATTCGCGATGTTTTCCGAGATCACCCGCATCCGCCCGGCCTGCGCCCGAAGCCCGGAAGTCGCGATGCCCATGGAGCGAATGAAATCCCCGCCATCGTCGGCCATGATGTCGTTTTCCTATCTCAGCGTTTTCCGATTGCCGTCTTCAGCAGCCCGAGGCCGCGGCTGTAGAGCGATGTCGCTGCCGCGTAGTCCATCTGGTTGGCGGAAACCTTCAGCATCTCGTCTTCCAGGTTGACCGCATTGCCGGCCGGCCGGGTCTCGTAACCGGCCTTGGCATTCTGCGCGAAGCCGCCTCCGCCGCCGGACGGGGCGATATGCGCGGCGCTGGTGCGCATCATCGCCAGCGATCCCATGCCTGCTGCGGCGCCCGCGCCATTGCGGCCGAACTTCGGCTCGACCAGATCGCGCGGCTTGAAATTCGGCGTGTCGGAGTTGGAGATGTTCTCGGCAAGCACGCGCTGACGCTCCTGATGCCACTGCATCTTGGTGCGCAGCGCCGACAGAACCGGAAGATCGTTGATCGGCATCGGCGGGCCTCCGCTTCAGCGCGCAATGGCGCGAAGTAGGCAGAATTTGCCGCTGTTATGGTTAACAGCGGGTTAAAGAATCCGGACCTTGTGGGCCGGGATGCTGCTCCGTGATGGATTGCGCTTGCAGCTCATTTTGCTGCGTACGGCCGCATTAACCAACCAAACCGTTGACGTTCTACGCGCCCAGAAGTTGTTTTGGTTGCGCCGATTCATGCTTTATTAAGGGATGCGGCGGCAGTTCTTGCCGCGGAGAATTAAGAGTTAGGGCAAAACTTACGCTTTTGCGCCGTTTGCTGTATCGTCCTGAGCGGCGTTCGACGAATCTTAAGAGGTCAAGAAAGCGCTATTTGCCGGGGATAACGCATGTCGACACAGCTCACATTCTTCTTCGCGTTCGTGGTCGTTCTGGCCCTGATCGGCGCCGCCGCCTGGTTGGTACGCCGATTCGCCGGGAATCGGCTCGGCGCCAACACCAACCGCGGGCGGATGCCGCGGCTGGCCGTGATCGATGCCGCCGCGGTGGACGGCCGCAGGCGGCTGGTGCTGGTGCGCCGCGACAACGTCGAACACCTGCTGATGATCGGCGGTCCCAGCGACATCGTCGTGGAACAAAATATCGTGCGCGCCATCCCGGCACGCGACCAGGCGCCGCCGCGGCCCAATGTCGGAGCCGAACTGCCGCCGCGGGTGGTACTTCCCGACGTCGGCAGTTGGCCGGACGGCGACGCCGCGCCCGATCACCCGGAACCCGCGATGCCGGAGCCGCCGCCGCGTTCCGCCCGGCCTCCTTTCGCGGACGAGGTTCGCCGTCCGGCCGCGCTGCCCGAGCGGCGCGGCAGTGATCTGTTGTCGGGTCCGGCAATGACCGAATCCACGCTGCGTTCCGAATCGCGCCTGGAACCGCGCGGTGAACCGATGCCATCGCGGCCGGCGCGCAGCGAGCCGATCATTCCCCGTCCCTCGCGCCCGCTCGAGCCGCCGAAGCCGCCGCGCGCGCCGGAACGAGCCGCGGTTCCGCCTCCGGCTGCACCGTTACCTGCCGTTTCCTCGGCCGACCAGAACCTCGCCGAGATGGCGCAGCGGCTCGAAGCAGCCTTGCGCCGTCCGGCCGGCGATTCGGACGAGCCGCGAGTCGGCGCGCCGCCGGTAGCGCCGGAGCCGCCGGCTAACCGGCCCCGCAACGAGGCACCGCCGGTTGCTCCGCCGTCGCCGAAGAGCGGCTTCGAGAATCTCGAAGACGAAATGGCGTCACTGCTGGGCCGCCCGAAATCGCCTTCGTGAGATCGGCGACAGCCCCGCGTAGAGTTTTATTTTTTGTCGGTCTGATATTGGCGGGGTCAACCGCCGATCCGGCGTTCGCGCAAGATATCAGCATCAATCTCGGCCAGAGCAATGGCGGCGTCACCGAGCGCGCGATCCAGTTGATCGCGCTGTTGACGGTACTGTCGATTGCGCCGTCGATCCTGATCATGATGACGTCGTTCACCCGCATCGTGGTGGTGCTGTCGCTGCTGCGTACCGCTTTGGGCACCGCGACCGCACCGCCGAACTCGGTCATCCTGGCGCTGGCGCTGTTTCTCACCGCCTTCGTGATGGGCCCGGTGCTGCAGAAGTCCTACGATGACGGCATCAAGCCGCTGGTCGCCAACCAGATCAGCGTCGAAGAAGCCTTGCAGCGCGCCGTGGTGCCGCTGCGCGGCTTCATGCAGAAGAACGTGCGCGAGAAGGACCTGAAACTGTTCATGGACCTGTCGGGCGAGCCGCCGCCGGCGACGCCCGCCGACATGTCGCTGCGGATCCTGGTGCCGGCGTTCATGATCTCCGAGTTGAAGCGCGCATTCGAGATCGGCTTCCTGCTGTTCCTGCCGTTTCTGATCATCGACCTTGTAGTCGCCTCGGTGCTGATGTCGATGGGCATGATGATGCTGCCGCCGGTGGTGGTCTCGCTGCCGTTCAAGCTGATCTTCTTCGTGCTGGTCGACGGCTGGTCGCTGGTGGCGGGCAGTCTGGTGCAAAGTTACGGCGGGTAGACAACCATCGTCATGGCCGGGCCTGAACCTGGCGATCATCCACTTTGAAGGATTCCCGCGAAGATTGATGGATGCGGGCCGAGCCCGCGCATGACGCTTCGTTTGGCATGGTCCCGGTCTGCGACGCGGCACTTCGCGTCGCGTCCGGGATACAACTCAACTCACGTCATATTGCTTGCTGAGATGGTCGCCGATCTGGACGACCATTGCGACGCATTCGGGATAGCCGGGTTTGCCGACGGTGGTGGCGTCGGCCGTGGCCCGGAGTTCCCAGCTATCACCGTCACGCAGTACCGAGATGGCGATTCCGTCCGGGCAATTGAGATGGGCCTTCAACTCCGCCCTCGCCATCGCAATGAGTTCGGCTTCGGTCTTGGTGGGCTTGCTCATGATGGCGGCTTTCTCCGGACGGTCGATGGCCGCACGTTGCCGTTTCGGCGCGTGTCTGTCGAGGGGGAGCAGTGTCGCGCCAACGCAGATGTCGTCCTTGCGAAGATGGGCACCCATAACCCGCTGCGGATGGAAGCGCGCTACCCTATCTTGCCGCCTCGACCCGCTTCAGTCCGACGATCGCTGGCAGCGAGCCGGTCGGGAAAGGGTCGGGCTTCTGGGTTTCCGGCGGCAGCGGCGCCTTCGCGGTCATGTCGGGGAAACGCGCTTTCATTTCCCGAAGAAACCCGTCAAGCGTATCGACGCTGGCCGCCATCTTGGCGATCTGAGCGAACTCGGCACTGTTAGACGAAGCCGGCTTGCTCGCAGCCTCGAACGCGGCGCGGTCGGTTTCGCCGCTCATCAGCGCCGCATATTTTTCGCGGAAGCGCGCCAGCCCCAGCGAATCCTCCGCCAGCGCGTAGCCGACCATGGCGCGGATCACGTCGCCCTTCTCCACCGGGTTGAGCGGTTTGAAATCGCGCCAGCGGTCGCCGTAATAGAGTTCGATCTGCTCGGAAGATTCGCGCCATCGCCGAGCCGCCCAGTAGATATCCGAGCGCAGCCGGACCGCCTCGCGCCCGCCGATGTTGGAGATGATGTCGAGGCCGAGATCGCGGCGGCCGATGTCGCTCTGCGCGCGCGCCTCCAGCAACAGCCGCTGCTGGCGCAATTCGCCTGCGAGATCGGAAATGCGGGTGGTGCGAAGCGCGGCGATGGCGCGATCCGGCTTGCGGTTCATCAGGTAAACCATTGCCAGCCTTGCCGCCACCTGCGCGCGCGCGGCACCCTCCAGCCGGTGATCGACCTGGTATTGCAGCAACTCTGCGGCCTGGTCGAGCAGGTCGACACCGGCCAGGCGATCGGCGAGGCGGCGGATCATTTCGTCGCCGCGCCGTCCGATCGGGGTCAATTCACTGTATTCGTAGAACAGCGCCAGCGCATCGACCGGCGGCATATCGTCGCCTTTCGGGCTAAGGAACAGCTGCGCAAACAGCGCAGCCGCGGCGTCCTGCGCACCCCGCGAAAGGTCCGAATTGGGCTCCAGTTTTGTAGCGGTCCGCGCCGCCGCCAGCGACTCGCCGTAGCGGCCGCTGTCCGAATAGATCCGCGCCATCATCTGCAGCGCCTTGACCTCGAGCCCGTCGCCGCGCCACGTCATCGAAAGCGTTTCGAGATCGCGCAGCGCATCCGCCTGGGTAACCTCGTCGCGCTTCTGGCGCAACGCGATGTCGAGCAGCCGCGCTTCCATCGCGGAAGCGCGATCGGCCGATTGCGCCGCCGACTTGTATTCGGCCAACGCATCCTTTTCGCGTCCCAGCGCCTCGGCCATTTTTCCGCGCAGCACCGAAATCTGGGGTTTCAGCTCGGTTGGAATACCGATTACGTCGAGATCGTTGCTGCGGCTCGCCGCACCGGAATAATCCTTGACCTCGATCGAGGCGCGCATCGCTTGCGTAATTACGACGCGCTGCAATTCCAGCGGCAGCGAGGTGATGGCGAATTCCACGTTCTTGAACTTTTCCCGTGCGTCGGCCCATTTGCCCTGCCGCGCCAGCGCGAGCGCCTTCCAGAGCTGCGAATCGTAATTGGCGCCGATTGCCGGAGCCGCGAGATCTTTTAACCCCTGCTCGGGACGGCCCATCAGCGTCGAGGCGACCGAATGCACGATCAGCGCGGAGAGGTCTTCCTGTCCCGGTTTTGCCTCGCTCAACGTAAGATCCAGCACGCCTTTGGCTTCCGGATACATCGCGCGCGACATATAAAATCGCGCCAGATCGAGGCGCGCCGCCGAACGCCGCTCGGCCGTTGCCCCGGACGCCGCTGTGATCAACGCATCCAGTCGCTTCACAAATTCGTCGGCCTGGTTCTTGCGCCATTCGTTGATATCGAAGACGGGACGAACCGCCATGGAGGCGCGCTCGGCGCCGGCATCCGCCGGCGACAGCGTAAGGCCGCCGGGCCGGCTCAGCGTGATCTTGTCGGATGCGATTTCGGCGGCGACGTCGTCGGAGTGGGGCTGGATCACCACGCCATGGCTCGATTCGAGCAACGAAAACTCGACAAAATCCTGCTGCCGGATGAAACCGGCACCGGGCGGCGGTGCGGTGACCACCATCAGGGCGTCGCCGGCATCGGGATCGACCATCCGATGCATCGCTCCCGGCCCTGCGAGCGCCACGGTGACATTGGCGCGCGCCGGATCGCTAATGTTGCGGGTCGCCGCGAGCGGCTGCGACGGGGCTTGCATGGTGTCGGCGAAGGTCACCAGCCAGTTCTGCCCGGTCCTGTCTTCGCCGGTCAGCGACGCCAGTTGCGGGCGATTGAGACGCATGCGGATCGCCTGCCCCTTCTCCATCGGCATCGCACTGACATCGCCGATCACCGATCCCGCCTCGCGGCGGATCGGCTCCAGATCGAGGGGCCTGGTGGAATCGAACACGAGCCAGACGACGTCGGCGCGGCGGAACAAGGCCGCCGGCGCCGACGTTGCGAATGAAAATACCAGGTGCAATCCGTCGCTGTTGCGCCTGGCTTCGACCCGGTCGACCGCGTCCGGCTTGGCCGCAACCGGTGGTTCGGCGGCAGCGAGCACGATTTTCGGCGGCGCTGAAATCGGCACGGCCGCTTGTTTTGTAGCCGCAGCGGCGGATTTGGCCGGCGTTACCGGGCGCGGTTTCGTCTCGGGTTCGGGTTTCGGATCGGGCCTGGCTTCGAGCTTGACCTGCTGCGCTATCGTTTCCTCAGTCGGCGGCACGATCTCGCCGGAGCGTTGCGGCGGCGCTTCGTCACCGGGCTTGCCTGATTTGGCCGCCGGAGCGGTCGGCACGGCCGCCGCAGGCGACGGGGCCGGCTTTTCCGATTGCTGGAAACCGATATCGACAATGTAGTTCTTGTCCTCGCGGAACGAATGGACGTCGACATCGCCGATCAGCGCAACTTCTACCGACGCGCTTTCGCCGTCGATCTTCTGGTTGATCGAGGCGATGTTGGAAGGGGCGGCAAGCTTGGCGTCGGCGAGATCGAAAATCAGCGCGCTGTTGAATGCCAGCGCCAGCTTCTGCTCGTTCAGAGCCGAGGAGACGCTGGCGCCATCCGGCAGTTCGAATACGAAGCGTACAAAGGTCGGCTGAACCGAGGCACGCACGCGGACCGGCGCCCGTTTCAACGCCGATTCCGCGGCGCGCTGTGCGCGCAACGCGCGCTCGGCGGCCCGGGCACGCTCGGACAATTCACGGATCACCTCCTGCGGCAGGTTTGGCGGCAAGCCGTTCCAGCTCTCCGGCAACAGATCGACGAAGATGCGTTCACCCGCCGTCATGGCATTGACGGTGACCCGCCGCGCCAACGATAACCGGATCGCAGCACCATCCGGATCGCGCCGCGCTGAGCCAACGTAACCCGGCACCGCCTCCGAAAGTTTGTCGACGGATATATCGACCGGCCGCTTGAAACGGATCACGACAATCGAGCCGGCCACGCTGACATCGGATTCGACGTCCTCGGCGAGCTTGATGACAAGCCGCGCGTAGCCGTCGGGCGCGGAGAACACCGCCTCGCCCTTGACAGGCTCGGCCCGGCAGGCGCCGGCGAACAGTAAAGCCAGCAGGAAAAGGCCGGCGGCGCACGCGGACAGGCAGCGCTGCGCGCATGCGCGAGCTTGCGACCGATCGTCAGCGGCAGCCGCCTGGGCCATGCAAAGAGTCTTCCCGCTCACGTTTCGTCCGCGGCTCGAAGTCGCGTGCCCTAAGTCTAGAATTGCCGATTTAAGGACTTGTTAAATATCCCCGCTAATTACGATTTTGCGGGAGCATCTTGCCTTCGATCTTGGGGAGTTCGGCGGCGGTGGCCGACTTGTCGCCGCCGGCGCGGCGCGCCATTTCGACGGTCAGGCGTTCGGCAGCCTCCGGCGACATCAGCCCCAAAATATCCGACATCTTTCGTGGGGCGATTTTCGAAGCAATCTCGAACAGCACGTTCATCTCCAGCCGGTCGAACACTTTTGCGGCGTCCTTCGGCTTCATGCCCTCATACATGGTGACGAGGCCTTTCAGGCGTACGTCTTCTGCTTCCTTCTTCTGCTCGGTCGCAGCCCCCATGCGCGATTCGGCGGCCTTCAGTTCTTCGACCTTTCCCTCGATGCGCTTCTCGGCCGACTTCAGGAGATTTTCCCGTATGTCAATCTCCCGTGCGCGGGCTTCCAGCTCCTGGCGGCGCGCCTGCAGCCGCTCCAGCAACGCGCGCTCCGAGGGCGATATCGATGGCGCCTGGTCCGGAAAGGCGACGGTGCCCTCCGGCGGCTTCGCCGTCTCCGGTGCGCTCAACGCGGGCTTGGGCGGCGCCTCTTCCTTTTTCGCGGCGACCGATCCGGTGATATCCGACGGATCTGACCTGCCGCCCGGGAAGTTGAAACTTTCCTGTGCCCAGGAGCGCTTGGTCGATTTGGGCTGGTAGTCGAACACATAGCCGCCGTCGATCACCAGGCCCGCGACCTTCAGCGCCGCGAGGCCGAGGATCGCGATCAGGACAACCGGAATGACGCGGATCTCACGGAGCGCCTTCATGCAGCGAGACCGTTCGGCCTCCTGCGGTCGGAGAAGGCTTGCGCCGCAGCGGCAACCGCCTTCGCCGCCGATAGCTTCGGCGGTTCCGGCTCAGCCGGCCGCGCCGCGACCGCGATCTTGCTGATCCGCCGCAACACGCCGTCGCCTTCCGCGAGCAGCTTTGTCAGTTGCCTGGACATGTCGGTAGCGGCATTGAGCTGGCTGCCGAGATTCTCGTTGACGTCGCGCACGGTGTGCTTGAGCCCGCCGATGGCGCGCTCGGCAATCTCCGTCGCGGTGATCAACTCGCCGATGGTCGCCTTCAAGGACTGCTCGTCGGCCTTGAGCCGAAGCAGGCGTTTGTTGAGCACCATGCAGTAGCCGATCGTGAGCAGCAGCAGCACCGCAACCAGACTCTCGATCACCATTCCGAATGAATGACTCATTGTGCCTCCATCAACTTGGTTTGCTCTTCGGCCTTCTCGAACATCGCGAAGGTAGTATTGGGCTTTCGGAGTTGCTTGGTGACGCGGATGGCGACGCGATCGCCGACCCGGCCCATGCGGCCTTCGGTCAGCGTCACATTGCCGCAACGCACCGCGATCAGCGCGTCGGAGCGCATTTCCAGCGGCAGCGTATCGCCGACCTTCAGCCTCATCAGCTGCTTGAGCGGAATGTCGGCCTCATAGAGCACGGCGTCGACCGAAATCTGCGCCTGCGCAATTTCCGTCGCCAAATGTCCTTCCCAGATCGGGTCGCGGCCGAATTTCTCGCCCATGAACATCTGCAACAGCACGTTGCGGATCGGCTCGATGGTCGCATAGGGCAGCAGCAATTCGATAATGCCGCCGCGGTCTTCCATGTCGATGCGCAGCCGCACCAGGATTGCAGCATTGGCCGGCCGGCTGATGGCGGCGAAACGCGGGTTGGTCTCCAGACGATCGATCTTGAACGTCACCGGCGAGAGCGGCCGGAACGCCTGCTCGGCATCCGACAGCACGACCTCGACCAGCCGCTTCACCAGATTGGTCTCGATGGTGGTGTAGGGCCGGCCCTCGATGCGCAGCGATGTCTGGCCGCGCCGTCCGCCCAGCAGCACGTCGATCATGGAATAGATCAGGCTGGAATCCACCGTGGCGAGGCCGAAGTTTTCCCACTCCTCGGCCTTGAACACGGAAAGCACCGCCGGCAACGGGATCGAATTCATGTAGTCGCCGAACCGTACCGAGGTGATGCGGTCGAGGGAAACCTCGACGTTGTCGGAGGTGAAGTTGCGCAACGACGTGGTCATCAGCCGGACCAGCCGGTCGAACACGATTTCGAGCATCGGCAGGCGTTCGTAGGACACCATCGCGGAATCGATGATGGCGCGAATGCCGGAATTGTCGTCGAGATTGACCTCGCCGACCGAGAAGCCGAGCAGGTTGTCGATTTCCTCCTGCGACAGCACGCGCTCGCCGCCGTTCTTGCCGCTGCCAAGATCGCGGCCGCCGTCCTCGACCATGGCGGCCCACTGCAACGCCATCGCGCCGGAGAGTTCGTTGTCCGCAGCGGATTCTGCGGCCGCCGCCGGATCCTCGGAATCCAGCGACGCCTCCCACTGGGCGGCGATTGCATCCTGGTCGACCTGGTCGTTGCCCGCCATCGTCTCACACCCGTCCCGTCACTGAATGACGATTTCCTTGAACAGCACGGCGTTGACCTGCCCCGGCGCCACCACGACGTTGACCCGTCGCGTCAATTCCTCCTTCAGCCGGAACAGTCCGGCCGAGCCGGTGAGATCGGCGGGGCGCAATTCACGCATGTAGGTCTGAAAAATATCGCTGACGCGCGGCATGGTCGGCTTGATGGTTTCGACCTGCTTTTCTTCCTTGACCTCGAGCACGACCTTCACTTTGAGATACTGGATCCGCTCGCCGGGCGCGCCGACCAGGTTGACCAGCACCTCCGGCACGTCGAGGAAGATGGGCGCTTTCGGCGCCGCGATTTCGGCGTGGGCTTCCTCGCCGTGACCGCGAAAGAAAAAGAACCAGGTCGCGCCGCCGCCGCCGACCAGCAGCAGCGCCGCGGCGGCCATGATGATCAGCTTCTTCTTGCTTTTTTTCGGCGCGGCAGCCGCCGCAGCGCCGTCTTCCTTGTCGTCATTGTCCGCCATCGCCCGCCCGCCAAGTCCCATACCAGAGGAGATTCGATGCGGCCGAGCAGGCTTAAGACGCGATACAAGGCCCCCGGCGCGCATGCGCCATCATTCGTGCGACACTAGGTTTGCAATGGTTAATGGAACCTTTCTTTTGTCCCTCAACTAGGAAAAAACTGCCGGGTAGGCTTGGGCTACATCCCCCGCGAGTCGTCCCCGCAAACGCGAGGATCCATACGCTGTGTCGCCTGGTTTGCGCACCGGAGCAAAGGCCTTTTGCGACCATCGGCGCCAGGGGTAGGTCCCCGCCTTCGCGGGCACGATTCGGAGAGAGGATGCCGTCATCCTGGAGAGCCGCGCGCTTGCGCGGCGTCTCGAGAATCGCCATGAGGGCTTGCGGCGATCCTTCGGGGCTCGCCCAATGGGGCGAGCACCCCAGGATGACGGCGGTGTTGTCCCAGCCAGGTAAAAACTGCCGGGTCATTATGGTCAACAAGACCTTTCTGCCTGGCGCGGCCCGGCCAGGGCAACGTCTAAACCATTGCAAAACAACCGCTTCTTCAATTGGCACGGCTTTCGCTCTGGGTGCAGCGAACCGCGGCTTGGGAGAGCCTTGGCGGTTCGCTTAGGTCCGCACCCGGCTTGGGAGAGCCGATGCGGATCGCGAAAGGGGAGAACCACCCGATGGAGAATATGCTTCTCGTCGGACTATCGCGGCAGATGACGCTGGAACGGCAGATGGATGTCGTCGCCAACAACGTCGCCAACGTCAACACCACCGGCTACAAGGCCGGCAAGTCGCTGTTTCACGAATACCTGACCTCGGGCGCGCACCAGGACGATTTCAAAGGCGCCGACCGCCGTATCAGCTATGTGACCGACCGCGCCACCTATCACGATTTCGCGCAAGGCGCAGCCGAGCCGACCAAGAACCCGCTCGACCTTGCAATCGACGGCCAAGGCTTCCTGGTGGTGCAGACCCCCGGCGGCGAGCGCTATACCCGGGACGGTTCGCTGCAGATCAATTCGCAAGGCCAGCTTGTCACGGCGGCCGGCAATCCGGTGCTGGGCACCAGCGGTCCGATCGTGTTCCAGCCGACCGACAAGGAAATCAGCATCACCGCCGACGGCAGCGTCAGCGTCCTTGAAGGCACCAATCGGATTGACTCGGTGCGCGGCAAGCTGCGCCTCGTCAGCTTCGCGCAGGCGCAGAAGCTGGTGAAGGAAGGCGCCAATCTTTATTCAGGCGGCGAAGGCAACGCGGCGCAGCCCGACGCCGCCTCCAAGGTGCGCCAGGGTTTTGTCGAAAAATCCAACGTCAATTCGGTGGCCGAGATGAGCAAGATGATCGAGGTGACGCGCGCCTACACGCAAATCTCGTCGATGCTGCAGAGCCAAGGCGACTTGCGGAAATCCGCACTCGAAAAACTAGCCGACGTTCCGGCGTAAGGGAATCCAATCATGCGCGCTCTCTCTACCGCGGCGACGGGAATGGCGGCCCAGGAACTCAACGTCCAGGTGATTTCCAACAACATCGCCAACCTGCGCACCACCGGCTACAAGAAACAGCGCGCGGCGTTCCAGGACCTGATCTACGACCACGTCCGCCGGGTCGGCGCGCAGGCGTCCGACCAGGGCACCATCCTTCCCGTCGGCATCGATATCGGCGGCGGCGTGAAAACCGTCGGCACGCCGCGGCTGATGACGCAAGGCACGCTGTCGCCGACCGGCAACGATCTCGACATCGCCATCCGCGGCGAAGGTTTTTTCAAGATCCAGATGCCGGACGGCACCTACAGCTATACCCGCGACGGCTCGTTCCAGATGGACGCGCAGGGCCGCGTGGTCACCGCGCAAGGCAATCCGGTGCAGCCGACCATCACGATCCCGCAGAATTCGTCAGGCCTGACCATCAATGCGCAGGGGCAGGTGACCGTGACGCTGCCGGGCTCCACCACGCCCACGACCGTCGGTCAGATCGGGCTGACGCGCTTCATCAACAAGGCCGGACTGCAGCCGAACGGCGACAACCTGTTCACCGACACCCCCGCATCCGGCACGCCGCAGGACGGCGTGGCCGGCGCCGACGGCTTCGGCGACATGCAGCAGTCCAACCTCGAACAGGCCAATGTCGAGGTGGTCTCGGAGATCTCCGACCTGATCGCGGCGCAGCGCGCCTACGAGATGAACGCCAAGGTCATCAGCGCCGCCGACCAGATGCTGCAATCCACCGCCAACCTGTTCCGCTGAGGCGCCGATGATGACCGTCCGTTCGCTTCTCCTCGCAACCGCCCTGCTCGCGGCCGCCGCACCGGCTGCGCGCGCGCAAAGCCCCGCAGACATCGCCGCACCGGTGCTGCGCGCCAACGTCAACGTGACCGGCGACGTGGTGCGGATCGGAGACGTGATCGACAATGCCGGCGCCGCAGCCCAGATCGCGATCTATCGCGCGCCGGATCCTGGCACCACAGGGACGGTGGCGACCGCGCAGGTGATCGGCGCGTTGCGCGCGCATCAGGTGATCGGCGTCGATACCAAGGACCTGAAGGCGATTTCGGTGACGCGGCTGGCGCGCACGCTGGAGGCCAGGGATATCGAACTGCAGGTCGCCCGCACGCTGGAGCGGCGCAACGGACTTGGCGACGCCGCCAACCTCACATTGACTTTCGATCGCGAAGTGCAGACGCTGCAGCTCGAAACCTCGAACAGCGGCGCATTGCAGCCGGTTTCGTCGCGTTACGAGCCGCGCAGCGGCCGTTTCGACGTAAGCTTTGAAATAACCAACGCCTCGGGTTCTTCGCCGGCGCGGCTGCGTTTCACCGGCACCGCGGTCGAAACCGTCGACGCCGCGGTGCTGGTGCGCGGCGTCGAGCGCAATGAAGTGCTGAAATCCTCCGACGTGGTGATCGAGCGGCGGCCGAAGGCCGAGGTCGGCGGCGATGCGACAGGCCGCGACGGCGCGGTCGGGATGCAGGCGCGGCGGCAATTGCGCGCCGGACAGGCGCTTCGCGCCGCCGATCTGGCAAAACCCGATCTGGTGACGCGCGACCAGAACGTCACCCTGATCTACCAGTCGTCCGGGCTCTATCTGACCATCCGCGGCAAGGCGCTGGAGGGCGGCACCGAAGGCGACGTGGTCAATGTGCTCAATCTGCAATCCAAGCGCACCGTATCAGGCATCGTGGTCGGCCGCGGCCAGGTTTCGGTTGCGATGGCTGCACCCCGCCTTCCCGCCGCTGCCGACGCATCCGCAACGGGTGCCGCCGAACCCGCCGTTCCCGTCTCCGTAGCCGCCATCGGCACCGGTCCTCAAAAAGCTGAGTAGAGTTGATGTTCATGTCCCCATCGTTCAATCGCGCCGCGCTCACCGCCCTGTCGCTGGCGGTCGCCGGACTCGGCGGCGGCTGCTCGGCGCTCGACCGTTTCGCGGCGCTCGGCGAGAAGCCGGCATTGACGGCGATCGAAAATCCGACGGCGCAGCCCGGCTACAAGCCGGTACAGATGCCGATGCCGAAGCCGGAGCCGGCGTCGTACAACGCCAACTCGCTGTGGCGCAACGGCTCCCGCGCGTTCTTCAAGGACCAGCGCGCGCATCAGATCGGCGACCTGCTCACGGTGACGGTGAATTTCACCGACAAGGCCAATATCGCCAACGAAACCCAGCGCAGCCGCGCGGCCAAGGAAGATTCGGGTATCACGGACTTCATCGGCTCAAAACTGATCAAGAATCCGGCCACCGCCGTCCTGCCCGGCCGGCTATTGACGGCCGACGGCACGTCGTCGACCGACAACAAGGGTTCGGTGCAGCGCCAGGAGAATCTGCAGACTTCCATCGCCGCCGTGGTCACGCAGGTGCTGCCCAACGGCAACCTGGTGGTCGAAGGCAAGCAGGAGATCCGCGTCAATTTCGAAATCCGCGAACTGATCGTCGCCGGCATCGTTCGGCCCGAGGACATCCAGAGCGACAATACCATCGACTCCGGCAAGATCGCCCAGGCCCGCATCGCCTATGGCGGCCGCGGCCAGATCACCGACGTGCAGCAGCCGCGCTACGGCCAGCAGTTCATGGATGTGGTCTTGCCGTTCTAGAACTTAACGCGTGCCCCCGACGCAGCGCCGTTCTCGCGGTGCGTCGGGGCACTAACGAACGCGGTGTCCGGTACGGGCCCGGTTCTGCGGAGCAGCATGACCGGCGATGCCTTGCATCGCCTTGGAATCTGCATCGCGCCCGGGATACGAAAACAGCTCCCACGCCAAAGCGCGGTCCAGCCGCGACAAGGCGGTCGACGCGGCCTTCGTCAGCTCCCCTGGCGAAGGCCGTGTCATTTTATATGGAGCAAAGCAGATCAATGACTTACGAGGAAAAACCGGAACAGACCTTGCGCGAAGGTGCTGACCATTTGACGAACGAAGCAAGTACTTGCGAGCCCGGTGACGCAGGGCTGACACAGCGGCGTTCACGACGTGTTCGCAAGCGTCCGGCTACGCCAGAGCAGCGCAAGCTGATCGCCATCCGCGTGAGGTTTGGCGCAGACACCCCGAAGGGTGCATCTTGCTCGAACCTGGTTGAACAGCTCGGCCACTACCCAAAGGCTGTCGGGGTTCAACGGGCAGACCTAGCCAAGCTGATCCCCGAACAAATAGCGCGGCTGGCCCGTCCATGAGCCTTAAACGAAACATCAAGGAACTGACCTTGGCGCGTCTGCGCGATGTGCTGGACTATGACCCGGCGACGGGAGCCCTGACGTGGCGGATTCGCCTGGGACCGATGTGCAAGTTCGGCAAGACCGCAGGCATCGTCAAATCTGGCTACCGCCGGATTGCCATTGACGGTCACAGCTATACAGCGAGCCATCTTGCCTGGTTCCACCATTACGGCGAAGTCCCGAACGGGTTGGTCGATCACGAAAACCGCGACACTGACGACAACCGCATCGAGAACCTTCGTTTGGCAACATTTTCCGAAAACGCCAGAAACAGGAAATGCTCGGCTCTGAGCACCACTGGCCTCAAGGGCGCCGCACGATTTAACAGCCCAAAGAACGCCAAGCGGTTCCGCTCAACCATCACGATTGACGGCCGGCGGATTCACCTTGGGCAATTCGATACCGCCGAGGAAGCGCACAAAGCTTACGCCAAGAAGGCTGCGGAGCTTCATGGCGAATTTGTACGGACACGTTAGAGCCGCTGATGGTGGCAGAGGGAGTGAGAGATGGCGAACCTTTACGACGTGATCGAGGTTGGGATGGAAAAACCTCACCCTGTCCGAATCATAACTCGGCGCACGAGCCTGAAAAATGCCGATGCCATCATAGCGACGGCCGTGGCCCGGCGTGGTGTCGAGGGCCACTTTTTCACCAAGGTACGGCCCGACGCTTACAAGGACGGCGAGTCGTATCGGTTCGGCGACCCTCAGTAGGAAACGCTGATGTCCCCTACATGCGGTTTCTGAGGAGGCCCGCTCCCATGCCTCACCCATAGCCAAGAGCCGAAAATGACAAAAGACCAGAAGATCGCAGCAGTTGCCTACGACATTGAGCGCCTGCTTATGGAGCGTCTTGATGGTCCGAAGGACGCGGCGAAGGCTCTCCTAATGGCTCATGTGACGTTGACCAAGCACGAAGGGCTTGGTCGCAAAGCGGTTGGCGTAATGCTAACCGAATATTGGCATATGTTTAGGCTGGGCTATTTCGGATGTGAACAATGAGTTCCTACACGCTGGAACGTCGGCTTGCTGCCCCCGTGGCTTGCGGGGATGCCATTGGAGAGGCGTTACCGGAGACCTTCGCGGATGTAGCCAGCTTGACGGAGCGCCATTCAGTTGCCCGCGCTGCGCCAAGGGATGGGGCCTTGTTTGGATTGAAGCCCCGACGACAGAGGTGCTGCAATGACAGCAAGGCTTTGGAAAATGAAGGTGGACGAAGTGATGAACCGGATTGAGAACGAGACCTATAGCGGCAAAACCTTAACTGGAGATATGACGGTAACGGCAGGCACCAATCGCCAGCGCCGCTATGTCTCAATTCGCATCGCAGCTAGCCCCGGCGATGCAGAATTACATTTCGACGCTACTGTGGCCGAGCAGTTGGGAAAGATGCTCGTTGCCGCCGCTGAGAGCACACGAGCGCAATGACAACCGCTTACCCATTCGAGGGGAAGCGTGAGGGCCAGCCTCACGCGGTACGCGGCGCCCGTCTCGGAAGCCGCGCTAGAGGTCTTAGAGGAGCGAACATGACCGAGGAAGCTATCTGCCCGGTGTGCGGGGAGCGCGACCCCTACCCGCAATGGTTCTGCATGACTCGTGCGACAGGCAACGCCAAGCAGGGTGAGCCTTGCAGCTATAGCTTGGATGCTGCGGTCCGCATGAAGGACCGCTTCAACGCGCCAGCCGTCTCGAATGGAGAGCGTTGATGTTCCCTGACGAAGAAAAGAATGCCGTTCGCCAGTTAGGTGAGTTGATCGGCTATCCGCGGCTGATCTCACTCGCGATGCATTTGCGGGTCGAGAAGCCACCGCCGGTTGACCTCTCTCGCGGTCGTTGCGTTCATCGAATACCCCTCAATGAGCATTGTGAGCAATGCGCCCAACAGACACCGGGAGCGTGACGTGAATCTGTTTATAGTCATTTATATCGCCGGACAGATCGGCGGCACGGTCGGCCCTCTCCCTTATGGGATGGAAGAGTGTCAACTGCGTGCGGCCACACAATGGTCCAAAGGCGATCCGAACATTGTCACGCCGCAAGGGTACACGATGCAGGACATCCGTCTGACGTGTGGGTGGCATGAAGTCAGGCCCGGTAATGACCCGGACGCCGCGCGCCCGCGTTCGTGACCGAAGAAAGCGAGAGAGCATGAACCAACCGCCAGAACACTTCGGCCAAGAACCAGAGCGGCGCGTCTCGTTTGGAGATCGGCTCGCGGGTCTATGCGCCATTGAACTATCCGCCGCAAAGGGCGATCCTGATCGCGCTGCGGCAATGATAGAACGGCTCTTGAACTCCTTGGCCTTCACTATTGCCGTTGCGTCACGCGGCGACCCCAAGGGCATTGGGGAGATGTTGCAGGGCGCGGAATCATATCTCTATGAGGCCGCCGCCGATCATCAAAAAGTTGCTGGTGCCCTTGAGGGGCTACAGCGTTCCTGAGCAGGAAATGAGACCATGGCAGAGAGCTATATCGTTTCGCCGTTCAGGAAGCCCAAGACGCCCATCCTGAAAGGTGGCGCTGCCGTGCGGATGATCTGCCCGACGTGCGGGAATGACGATCAAAACAGATTTCTGACGGTGACCAGCCTAGGCGGGACTGAGTGGCATGGCGCAGTTTGCGCTCCCTGCGAGGCAACCGCCATAGACCAGCACTCATAAACAGCGACAGAGCCATGGCAACCATTATCCGGGAGATCGATGAAGCAAAGAGCGAGCGCGGCCTGCAGCGGCGCAAGGCCGGGGAAGGTTTCGGCGCCCCCCTACTGCATTGTTGCTGTATCTGCCATACGGTTGCGCCGTGGGGCAACGGCTGGTCTACCTACTGCAGTGAAAATGACATCGACAATAGCGTGGCGATTCCGAAATTCTGCTCTCGGCTGTGCGTGGAGAAAGGTGGTCCAGAAGCCCGCAATGTGACCGAGGTCATGCGGGAAGCCGCGCGGGCTTTGGAGTGGCGGGAGCCAAAGATCGTTTACCGGGAGCGGGAATTGACCGAGCGCGAGAAGTGGCAAGATGCTGTCCGGCGCCAGAGCCTAAAACATCCACGATCATAAGCGACACAGGCGAGAGAGACCATGGGAACTGTAATACTCAATCCGGCTGCGGCGGCCGAAACGGTCTGCCACGAAGAGCAGCTACGCCTCTGGGCCGACGATATGATCTCTGCCATCGGCATGCAGGGGGATTTTTTGAAGGACCTGGCATATTGCGATCTTGTCAATCTCCACCGCGTTGTGGAGAGCGAGATCAAGAGCATCATCGAAAGCGCCTTTGATCATCCCGAGGCGCGCACAATACGCCGCACCTGAGCGCTCTTGGCCAATAAGCACCCCATCACCATGACCCTACCCCACCCCACCGACGACGACCCGAACGAGGCCTATGAAGTCCTGCCCTCGCCCGATGAAC
The DNA here is from genome assembly GCF_964252615.1 of uncultured Bradyrhizobium sp. Taxonomy (NCBI): domain Bacteria; kingdom Pseudomonadati; phylum Pseudomonadota; class Alphaproteobacteria; order Hyphomicrobiales; family Nitrobacteraceae; genus Bradyrhizobium; species uncultured Bradyrhizobium sp. Next base: position 466 of record NZ_CAXUNQ010000039.1, on the reverse strand, counting down.
CGCATGGCCCGAAAGGATGGTGGATGGTGACGCGGAACGGGATTCCAGTGCGGCACTCAGGAAGCAAAGAAGCAATGGAGCGATACGCAACCGATCCTGAATGGAGGAAACAGGTTGCGGCTGGGGAAGTGAAGGTGTGGAAGGGGTAGATAAGCCCGAGGCGGACGCGCAACCGCCGATCAGGTTAGCATCGCCGTCCATCCAGGGGCGATCCGAGCGGGCGAAGGCAACTATTGGATGGTTGCCGTGCCAAAACCGCCGGTCCTACCCTCTGTCTTCATGAGCACCAAATCCCGCGAGCACTTGTTTGACAGCACCATCCGCGCCAGCGCGGAGCAGGCCAAGAACGCGCGCAAACAAGCCGACAAGCTATCCTGCGAAGCCTGGAATTACCGCATGCTGGGCTACAAAGGACCGGCCCAACCCTCTCCCATGGTCGGCGACGCCCTGAACGCTGGATACCGTT